>JAFYCQ010000113.1 GCA_017539635.1 Oscillospiraceae bacterium | reverse complement strand
TTTCAGGCTCCCCGTCTCCCTGTATATGGTCCACAGGGTCGTGGCGCATGGCCAGTGCAAGAGAGTAAAGAGCATTACGCAGACAGCCGTTACGGGCGTCCACCCCGCCTTTATCAGTACCTGTCCCAGATCCCCGCCCCCGCCCAGAACTCCGGAGGCGGTGTAGGCCATGACGGCTATGGGAAGCACCGTCTCGTTTGCCGGTATGCCGAAAATGAAGGCCGCAAGTATCACTCCGTCCAGGCCGAAAAGCCGGGCAAAGGGGTCTAAAAACCCTGTCACGTGGGAAAGGGCAGATTCTCCCCCTATCTTCACATTTGCCGCCAGAAAGATGACAAGCCCCGCCGGGGCAGCCACAGCGGCGGCCCTGCCCAGGACGAAAAGCGTCCTGTCGAAAACGGAGCGGACTATCACCTTGCCCGCCTGGGGCGCTCTGAACGGCGGCAGCTCCAAAATGAAGGAGGAGTTTTCGCCTTTCAAAGCGGTGGCCGTCAGCAGGCGGGAAGCTGAGAGCGTCAACAAAAAGGACACCCCCACCGCCGCCGTGAGGCAGAGGGCGGAAACGCCCGGAGTCAGATTCCCGGCGGCCATAAATATCCCCGGAAGGGCCAAAAGCGTGGGAAAACGGCCGTTGCAGGGTACGAAAGTGTTGGTCAGCACCGCCGTGAGCTTTTCTCTTTCCGAGCCGATAATCCGGCAGCCGGTAACTCCGGCGGCGTTGCAGCCCAGCCCCATGCACATGGTGAGGGCCTGCTTTCCGCAGGCTCCGCTTTTTCTGAAAAGGCTGTCGAGGCAGAAGGCCGCCCGGGGCAGATAGCCCAGGTCCTCCAAAAGGGTGAACAGCGGGAAAAATATGGCCATGGGCGGCAGCATGACCGCCACCACGGCGGAAAGCGTGCCATAGACCCCATTTACCAGCGCCTGCCGGACTATCTCCGGCAGAAAGGCCAGCGTTTCATAAAGCCATCGCCCCAAAACCTCAAAGCCCTTTTCCAAAAGCGCCGTGGGATAATTTGCCCCCCGCACCGTCAGATAGAACACTATTGAAAGCAGCAGGAGCATTATCGGCAGGGCAAAGGCCCTGCGGGTGGGAAGCCGGTCTAAAAAAAGCTGCCGCCTGTCTCTCTCCGTCTCCCGGCGCTCAACACATTTTTTTACCGTCTCCGCCGCCTTTTCGTACAGGGCGGCGGAGACCTCTTTTACGGAAAAGGTCTCCCCCGCGTCCTCCAAAAGCCATTCCGCCTGCTCAATTGCGGAGGCGATGGCCGGGTCGTCTGATATTTTCGCCCCCAAGAATTTTTCCGCGGCGGAAACGGCCCCCTCGTCCCCTATGAGCAGCCGCAGGGCCAGCCAGCGGGCCGGAAGCTTTCCCACGCAGTACTTGCCCACCGCCGGGCAGATGACGGAAAGGGCGTCCTCCGCTGCCGGGGAGTAGCGGACAGATTTGGGCGTCGCATCCATAAAAGCGGCCTTTTTTACTGCCGCCATAAGCTGGGAAAGCCCCTTTCCCGACCTGGCGGCGGCCCCCACCACCGGGACGCCGAGAGCTTCGGACAGCAGATTTATGTCAACCTTTATTCCCCGCTTTTCCGCCTCGTCCATGAGGTTTACGCAGACGACGCACCGGCCCGTGACCTCCAGCGTCTGAAAAACGAGATTAAGTCCCCGCTCCAGACATGCGGCGTCGCAGACCACCACGGCAGTGTCGGCGCCTCCGAAGCAAACCGCGTCCCGGGCGGCCTCCTCATCCGGGGAATCGGCCGTGAGGGAATAGGCCCCCGGCGAGTCGATAAGCTCGTATCTCTCCCCCTCAAACAAATACGTCCCTCTGGCGGTCTCCACCGTCTTGCCCGTCCAGTTGCCCGTGTGCTGGCGCATCCCCGTAAGGGCGTTGAACACCGTGGATTTACCCACGTTGGGGTTTCCCGCCAGCACCACGGATACAGTTTCTCTCTCCCCTTTTTTCATCGGCGAATAAGTATGGCCGAGGCGTC
>JAFYCQ010000112.1 GCA_017539635.1 Oscillospiraceae bacterium | reverse complement strand
CGCTTAAGGTGTGGAACAGGTATTCCCAGACCATGTTTCAGCCCTACAGGCTTAAAAAAGAGGACTACAGCTTCACGCTTTTGTCCGAGGGCACGGAGGTCAGCCGCTTTTACAGCGTGATGAACAAGGACGAGACCCAGGCCCTCGACCAGAATTTGGACAGCTGGGAGAGGTTTTTCCGCAAGACGAAGCTGCTGTACGAAAACGGCGTTGAGGTCAAAGAAGCGTGCGACCGGATGTGCGATATAATGCTTACCCGTGACGTGCGTATGCGGGAGCTCATAAAGAAGAATTTCAGACCGGAGGACTATTTTGAAGTCCACTCCAAAATGGTGGGCACGGGAATGATAGGCGGCAAGGCCTGCGGCATGCTCCTGTCCCGAAAGATAGTGGAAAACCACCGCCCGGACGTTTTTGAGCGCTTCGAGCCCCACGACTCATATTACATAGGCTCCGACGTGTTTTACGCCTACATCGTGGATAACGGCTTCTGGGATCTGAGGATAAAGCAGCGGACCGAGGAGGGGTATTTCACCCTGGCAGAGCAGTTCGCGGAGAAGATAATGGCCGGCAGGTTCCCCGCGAAGATAGAGTCGGAATTTCGCAGGATACTTGACTATTACGGAAACGACCCCATAATAGTCCGCTCCAGCTCCATTCTGGAGGACGGCTTTGGCAACGCCTTCGCCGGGAAATACGACTCTGTCTTCTGCGGAAATCTCGGCACGCTCGAAGAACGGCTTTCAAAATTCGAGGAGGCGGTGAGAACGGTCTACGCCAGCACCATGAGCCTTTCCGCCCTGGATTACCGCAAGCGCCGGGGCCTTGACAAAAGAGACGAGCAGATGGCCATACTGGTCCAGCGTGTATCCGGCTCCCGCTATCCCGGCTTTTTCATGCCCTGCGCCGCCGGAGTGGGCTATTCAGTCAGCCCCTACCGCATCGGCGCTGAAAAGTCCGAATCGGGAATGCTGCGCCTCGTTATGGGCCTGGGCACCGCCGCCGTGGACAGGAGAACAGGCTCATATCCCCGCATGGTCTCCCTGGACTCGCCCAACAAGGTCATAAACACCGCCATAACCGACAGGCACAAGTTCTCCCAGCGGATAGTGGACGCAATAAGTCTGGATAACGGCGAGGAAAAGGGGTTTGACCCCACGGAGATGTGCAGATCTCTGCCGGTCTATCTCAGAAGGCTATTGATGACCCATGATTATGAGACGGAATCGAGGCTGCGGGAATCCGGCGACAACCGGGATGTGCTCTTCGTCAGCTGCGACGGCGTTACTAAAAACGACGGACTCATGCAGGACATGCGGGACATTCTGGGTCTCATTTCCCGGCATTACGAATACCCGGTGGACACGGAATATACCATAAACTTCGCCCCGGACGGCTCCTACGTAATAGACCTGCTGCAATGCCGCCCGCTCCAGCTCACGGCAGAGGGAGAAAAGGTGCAGTTCCCGGAATTAAACGGCAAGGAAAACGTGCTGCTGGAAACGAAAGGAGTGTCCATGGGCTTTTCCAGAAAGCTGAAGCTGGACGTGGTGGTATATATCGACCCTATAGGCTATTACGAAATGCCCTACAGACGGAAATTTGAGATAAAAAAGGCGCTTTCCGAGGTCAACTGGCATTACCGGGGAAAGGGAAAGCACATGGTGCTCCTGACCCCCGGCCGTATATGCACCTCCTCGGCGGAATTGGGCGTCCCCTCCGGCTTTTCGGATATAAGCGAATTTTCCGTAATCG
>JAFYCQ010000111.1 GCA_017539635.1 Oscillospiraceae bacterium | reverse complement strand
CTCTCGACCTCGGCGGAGGAGACCACCTGGGCCGTGGGGGTCGCTATGGTGAGCTTATCCGGGGAGCGGCGGGTGAACACAGCGCACAGCTCCATATCGGGAGCTGCCGCCACAGCGGCTTCAACGCCCCGGGCGCGATTTCCGTAGCCGTAAATTCCAATCTTCCTCATATTACCTCGATTCCCGTTTAAAGTATTATTACCAATACTATTTTTATACCATTATTGAACCCGGCAGTCAACAAAAAAATTGCCTGTTTTTTATTGACATGCAGTTTTATCAATGTTAAACTGTATTATCTTTAGTGTGGCAAAGTGCAAAAGGATTTGATAAAATGATCTGTGAAAACATAGGCATTAACGCTTCAGGGCACCTCACCTTCTCCGGTCTGGACTCCATAGACCTGGCGAAAAAGCACGGCACGCCCCTGTATCTGTTAGACGAGGATCGCATCCGCGACAGGTGCCGGCTCTACAAAAACACGATGCAGGAGTGCCTCGGCGGCGACAGCCGTCCCCTCTACGCCGGAAAGGCCGCCTGCTTCAAGCGCATGTACGAGATAATGCGGGAGGAGGGGCTGTCTGTCGATCTGGTCTCCCCCGGAGAGATACACACCGCCATGAAGGCGGGCTACCCCATGGAAAACGCCTTCTTCCACGGCAACAACAAGACCGACGGCGATATCGCCTACGCCATAGACTGCGGCGTGGGCTGCTTCGTGGCGGACGGCGAGCAGGAGCTGGACGCGGCAAACCGCATAGCCGGTGAAAAGGGAGTATGTCAGAACATGCTGCTGCGCCTCACCCCCGGCATCGACCCCCACACCTACGACGCCGTGGCTACGGGCAAGGTGGACTCCAAGTTCGGCTCCGCCATTGAAACGGGGCAGGCCGAAGCCTTCCTGAAGCACGCCCTCTCCCTGCCGAATCTGAAGGTCATCGGCTACCACTGCCACGTGGGCTCCCAGGTCTTTGACGAGGACGGCACAGTCTATCAGGACGCGGCGGACATCATGCTGGCATTTACGAAGGAAATGCTGGACAAATACGGCGTCCAGCCCAAATATCTCAATCTGGGCGGCGGCTACGGCGTCCGCTACACGGACAGAGACCCGCAGATCGACATTGCCGCCAACATCCGGGCGCTGGCCGTCTTCGTAAAGGAAAAGGCGGAATCCCTCGGCCTTGTCTGCCCCAGCGTGCTTTTAGAGCCGGGGCGCAGCATCGTGGCCGATGCGGGCATGACCCTTTACACCGCCGGAACGGTAAAGCGCATACCGGGCTACAAGAATTACGTCTCAGTGGACGGCGGCATGACGGACAACCCCCGCTACGCCCTGTACGGCTCGAAGTACACCATTTACATAGCCAACAAGGCAACGGCCGAGGCGAATTTCCGCTGCGACGTGGTGGGACGCTGCTGTGAAAGCGGCGATATCATCCAGCCCGCCGTGCTTTTGCCGGAGCCGGAGCGGGGAGATATTATTGCCGTCTGCACCACCGGCGCGTATAACTACGCCATGGCCTCAAATTACAACCGCATACCCCGTCCCCCGGTGGTTATGCTGTCCCAGGGGAATGACTATGTTGCGGTAAGAAGAGAGACCTACGACGACTTAATGAAAAACGACATATAACGCAAACTTAAGAACGGGTCGGAGCATCCGGCCCGTTTTTTGTCGTTTTGGGGTTTTGTTTCGCTGAATATTATGTTATAATTATTAGGTTAAACTGCAAAAATGCCACAGGAGCTGAACATATGAACTACGCGGAAGAATCGTTAAAGCTGCACTATGAAAAGAAGGGCAAGATCGAGGTCATCGCCACCGTGCCCTTAAGGGACAGGGACGACCTCTCCGTCGCCTACACGCCCGGCGTGGCGGCGCCCTGCCTGGAGATACAGAAGGATATAAGCAAGAGCTACGACCTTACCCTGCGCCACAACCTCTGCGCCGTCATAACGGACGGCACGGCGGTCCTGGGCCTCGGCGACATAGGCCCCGAGGCGGGAATGCCGGTCATGGAGGGCAAATGCGTCCTCTTCAAGCACATGGCGAACGTGGACGCCTTCCCCATCTGCGTCAAAAGCAAGGACGTGGATGAGATCGTTAATACGATATACCTGATATCCGGCAGCTTCGGCGGGATAAACCTGGAGGACATTTCCGCCCCCCGGTGCTTTGAGATCGAGCGGAAGCTGAAGGAAAAATGCGACATCCCCGTCTTCCACGACGACCAGCACGGCACGGCCATAATCACCCTGGCGGGCCTCAACAACGCTCTCAAGGTGGTGGGCAAAAAGAAGGAGGACGTGAAGATCGTCATGAGCGGCGCGGGAGCCGCTGCCATTTCGATCTGCCGTCTGCTCCTCTCCTACGGATATAAGGACGTGACCCTCTGCGACCGCACGGGCGCAATTTACGAGGGCCGGGAAAAGGGCATGAACTGGATTAAAGAGGAAATGTCCAGAATAACCAACAGAAGCATGTGCAGGGGCACACTCAAAGACGCCGTTGCGGGAGCCG
>JAFYCQ010000110.1 GCA_017539635.1 Oscillospiraceae bacterium | reverse complement strand
TCAGGAGCATAACGCCTTCGGCAAGGCTGGTGTCAAAGCCGTCCACGGAGAGGATGCCGTCCATGCCGTCGATGCCGAACCACTTGGGAGCGTAGCCCATGGCGTTGGCCTGGGTGAGGATGAGGGCGGCGGCGTCATAGTACATGGGCAGGAAGACCAGATCAGCGCCGGCGGACTTGGCGTCGTTGAGCTGGACGGAGAAGTCGGTCTTGGTGTCCTCGGTGAAGGTGGTGGTGGAAACTATCTCAAGGCCCAGCTCGGCAGCCTTGGGAGCAAAGGAGTTATATACGCCGGTGGAATATACGTCGTCGTTCTTGTAGATGACGGCTATCTTGGAGGCCAGATCCTGGTCGGCAATGTACTGGGCGGAAGCGGAGCCCTGGTTAGGATCCACGAAGCACATCTGGAAGATAGTGTCCTTGCGGGGGATGTCCACGGTGCCGGTCAGGGGGTTGGCAATGCCGCCCAGCACGTCGGTGGAGGAAGCGGAGGGAGTGAGGTAGAACACGTGGTCGTTGTTGGCCTCAACAGAGGTGGCAACGCCGGGGGTGCTGGTGACGGAGCCGAGGGAGATCTGCATTCCCCAGCCCTTCAGGGCGTTGTAGGCGTTGACGGACTTCTCGGCGTCATGGGCGTCGTCCTCGTATCTGAGGTCGATCTGGATGCCGCCTAAAGCGTTTATCTCCTCAGCGGCGATGGTGGCGCCGTTCTTGGCAGCGGTGCCGTAGATAGCGGCTCCGCCGGTGAGGGGGCCTATGCCGCCGATCTTGAAGGCGGCGCCGGAAGCGGGAGCGGTAGCGTCGCCGCTTTCAGCGGAAGTGCCGCCGGAAGCTGCGGGAGCGGTGCTGCCGGAAGAAGTGCTGCCGGTAGAAGCGGGAGCGGTGTCTTCGCCGCAGGCAGCCAGGAGGCTGACGCACATGAGGAGCGCCAGCAGAAGCGCGAGATACTTTTTCATTTTTGTCTCTCCTTTAATAAAATTTGCTTACCTTTATACTTAAACCTCTCAGGGTCGAAGTATCGCCGTGACGCGGATAATCCGCACTAATTATATTATAGAATATATCAATATGCGGGCGTTTGTCAATCGAGACTTTACTTTTTTTCTCCAATCAGAGCAAAACCCCGGCGTTTTGCGGAAAAAAACAAGTTTTTCATGATTTTTCAAAAAAGTTAGCCTCAGCTTATTGCATTTTCGATTTTTCGTGCTATAATGCAGTCAGACTAAGTTAGCCGCCGCTTATTCTGTTTCCCCCCCGGGGAACAGATTATTTAATCCCCGTGGGTTAGCTCTCGCTAATATGGTGAGCGTCGGCAAACAAACAATCTCGGGAGGGGGAATCATGATGCCGCTTATATTCGCGGACACAGGAAAAAACGTGACTATCCGCAAGGTGGGTGGTTCGGCCGAGGTCCGACAGCACCTGGCAGATATGGGCTTTATACCCGGAGAGGACGTGGCGATAGTCAGCGCCGTGGGAGGCAATGTCATCGTCAAGGTCAAGGAATCCCGGGTGGCCATCAGCCGCGAGATGGCTCAGCGGATAATGGTTTGATCACCGCTGTACGATTTAACGACCTAAAGGAGGAATGCAGTATATGAACACGCTCAGGCAGGCCAACATCGGCGACACCGTGAGGATAAAAAAGCTCCACGGCGAGGGAGCCGTCAAGCTCCGGATAAGGGACATGGGCCTCACCCGGGGCACCGAGGTATATATCCGCAAGGTGGCGCCCTTGGGCGACCCGGTGGAAATCACCGTCCGGGGCTACGAGCTGTCTTTGCGCAAGGCTGACGCCGAAATGATAGAGACAGAGGAGGTCTGAAACCTATGGAAGTCAAAATAGCCCTTGCGGGCAACCCCAACTGCGGCAAGACCACTATGTTCAACGACCTCACCGGCTCCAACCAGTACGTGGGCAACTGGCCCGGCGTTACGGTGGAGAAAAAGGAGGGCCGCTTAAAGGGCGACCGGGACATTTTCATCCAGGACCTGCCCGGCATCTACTCCCTCTCCCCCTACACGCTGGAGGAGGTGGTGGCGAGAAACTACCTTATTAATGAAAAGCCCGACGCCATAGTAAACATAGTAGATGGCAGCAACATAGAGCGGAACCTCTATCTCACCACACAGCTCATAGAGCTGGGCATCCCCACGGTGGTGGCCGTCAACATGATGGACATCGTGAGAAAGCGCGGGGACAAGATAAACACAAGTAAGCTTGCCTCGGCTCTCGGCTGCGAGATAGTCGAGACCTCGGCGCTTAAGGGCGAGGGCTCAAAGGCCGCCGTACTGAAGGCGTCTGAAATGGCCGCCGACCGCAAAAAGCCCGCTCCCCCGGAGATTTACGACGGATGCGTACTGGACGCGATCAATTTCATTGAGGGGGAAATAAAGGGCAAGGCTGACCCCGCCTTCCTCCGCTGGTACGCGGTAAAGCTCTTCGAGCGGGACGACAAGGTCATGGCCTCCTTGAAGCTGGACGAGGCCGCGCTAAAGCGCATAAACGAGCGTATCGAGGCCTGCGAAAAGGAGCTGGACGACGACTCTGAGAGCATAATCACCAACGCCCGCTACAATTATATCGGCGGCGTTGTTGGCGAGGCGGTCAAGAAAAAGGCTGAGAAAAACTCCATGAGCGTCTCCGACAAGATAGACAGGATAGTTACGAACCGTATCCTCGGCCTGCCCATATTCATCGTTGTAATGGCTCTCGTTTACGCCATAGCCATGGGCGGCTGGACCGTTTCAATAGGCACACGCCTCACCGACTGGGCCAACGACGGCCTCTTCGGCGACGGCTGGTATCTCCCCTTCACCGCAAAGACCATGGAAGTCGAAAACGACGACGGCGAAATGGAGAGCGTCCCCGCCTTCGAGTATCTCTCCGGCGAGTATGAGACAGCCCAGTCGATCATAGAGGCCTATGAGGCCGGAGACAGCGTGGCGTATCTCTACGACGACGAGACCGGCGAGACGGAAGAGCTCGCCATTGACGGAAAAATGTACGAAGAGGCCCTCACCGTCGAGGAGCCCGACCCTCATGATCACGGCGTATGGGTGCCCGGCATTCCGGCCCTCTTCGACAAAATCCTCTGCAACAGCGAGGGCGAACCCGTGGTGGCCGACTGGCTCTACGGCCTCATTCAGGACGGCATAGTGGCCGGCGTCGGCGCCGTTTTGGGCTTCGTTCCCCAGATGCTGGTGCTGTTCCTGCTGCTGTCCATTCTCGAGGACATCGGCTATATGGCCAGAGTTGCCTTCGTCATGGACAGGATTTTCCGTCAGTTCGGTCTGTCCGGCAAGAGCTTCATCCCCATGCTGGTGGCCACCGGCTGCGGCATCCCCGGTCTTATGGCCTCCCGCACAATAGAGCAGGACAGGGACAGGAAGCTCACACTTATGACCACCACCTTCATGCCCTGCGGAGC
>JAFYCQ010000109.1 GCA_017539635.1 Oscillospiraceae bacterium | reverse complement strand
TCGCCCTTGACGGAGCCGGGCTCAACGAGCTCGATCCTCTGCTCAACGGCACCACGGCTCTCGCCGTTTCCGCCGACGACCCCATTGCTCCCGCCAAGCTCATCTCTGAGTACGCCGGAAAGTTCACTGATCACTTTGAGATCAAGGGCGGCTTCATGGACGGCAAGGTCATTTCTCTCGACGAGATCAACGCCCTGGCCAAGATCCCTGCCAAGCCCGTTCTCCAGGCTCAGGTCCTGGGCACGATGCTGGCTCCCATCACGAGCCTGGCCATCGTCCTGAAGGCTATCGCCGAAAAGGGCGGCGCCGCTGCAGACGCCGCACCCGCCGAGGCTCCTGCCGAGGCCCCCGCAGAGGCCCCTGCCGCAGAGGCAGCCCCCGCCGCGGAATAATGAAAAACCACACCACATATTAAAACAGGAGGAAAAATAATTATGGCAAGCGAAAAAATTGCTGCCCTGATCGAAGAGGTCAAGGCTCTTACCGTTTTAGAGCTCTCCGAGCTCGTCCACGCTCTTGAAGAGGAATTCGGCGTTTCCGCCGCCGCCATGGCTGCTCCCGCCGCCGGCGGTGCCGCTCCGGCTGCCGCTGCCGAGGAGAAGACCGACTTTGACGTCGTCATGACCTCCTTCGGCGCTGAGAAGATCAAGGTCATCAAGGTCGTCCGTGAGATCACCGGCCAGGGCCTCGCCGAGGCCAAGGCCACTGTCGAGGGCGTCCCTGCCAAGCTCAAGGAAGGCGTCACCAAGGAAGAGGCCGAGGAGCTCAAGAAGAAGCTCGAGGAAGTCGGCGCCACTGTCGAGCTCCAGTAAGAGAGCTTATAACAAACTTAAAACAGGCTGTGAAAAAGCTTCACAGCCTGTTTTTTTATATCTCGAGCTTTTCATAAATCTCGCTTCTGTGCCCTATCGTTAGGGCGAGGATTACGAGCCGGTCGTCCTCGATAACGCATATAAGCCTGTAATCCCCTATCCTGTACCGCCAAAGACCGCTTAAATCAGCCGTCAGCCCCTTTCCTGTTGCCCTGGGATTTTCGCAGCCGGACAGGTGCTTTTGGATCCAGGCCTTTATAAGCCTTTGCGTATAGCGGTCCAGCTTTTTGAACTCCTTTTCAAAGCGGGGAGTAACGGCGACGGTGTATCCGGCGCTCATATCCCCGTCTCCCGGCAAAACTCCTCAAAGGGGCGGCTCGGCTTTCCGCTCTCAAGGTACTCGCCGTACGCTTCCTCCCCGGCGGCTATGTCGAACTCGTCCTCGATGCGCTCGAAAAGCGCCCGCTTGAAACTCTCCCCCAGGGACATGGAGTGAAGGCGGGCGTAGCTCTCGGCCAACCGCTTTTCGTCCTCCGTAAGTCTGATTGAAAAGCTCATGCAATCACGTCCTTCCGTGATACATTGTACTACGAGAAGATCGTCATGTCAATGGCAATAACTTACACCTTCACCATCTTATCCAGCGCCGCCTTGGCGGCGGCAATCTCCTCGTCGGAAAGCGTGACCTCGTACCGCTCGTATTTGAGGCAGTCCCGGAGGGATTCAAGGGTGACCTTTTTCATGTTCTGGCAGATAAAGGACCGCTTTACCGGCCAGATCTCCTTTTCCGGCAGCTCCCGGCGAAGGATCTCCGTTATCTCGTTTTCCGTGCAGATTATTACGCCGGGGGCGTCGGTCTTTTTGGCGAAGTCGATTATGCCCGAGGTGCTGCCCACGAAATCCGCGTGCTTTACCACCTCCGTGCGGCACTCAGGGTGCACGGCAAGGGCGCAGTCCGGGTGGGCTTCCTTGGCCTTTAATACATCGGCCTCGGTTACGGCGTGGTGGCGGGGGCAGAAGCCCTTGTGGAGATAGAAGGTCTTGTCCGGGAATTTTTCGGCCACGTAGGAGCCTAAGTGCTGATCCGGCACGAAGACTATCTCTTTATTTTCCAGAGAGCCCACCACCTTTTCCGCCGAGGCGGAGGTGCAGCATATATCGCTGACGGCCTTTACTGCGGCAGTCGAGTTTACATAACATACCACAGCCGCCTCCGGATGGAGCTTTCTGTAATCGGCTATCTGCTCCGGAGAGACCATGTCCGCCATGGGGCAGGTGGCCTCCGGCACCGGAAGCAGGACCTTTTTTTGAGGCGATAGAATCTTTGCGCTCTCCCCCATGAAGGAGACGCCGCAAATCACTACCAGATCCTTATCCGCGCTTCTCGCCCGCTTGGCCATTTCAAAAGAGTCGCAGACGAAATCCGCCGCGGCCTGGGTCTCCGAGGGGACGTAGTAATGGGCAAGTACCAGAGCGTTTTTCTGTCTTTTGAGTTCAAGGGTCTCCTCCAGGAGTTCTTTGTTTACATAATTTTTCATGTTGTAAACCTCACAGTCTGACTATATTGACGTCCGGCGCACCGGCCAGCATATTTGCCTCTCTCGTGTGGCAGGAAAACAGCAGCACCTGCCGCCCTCTTGCCATCTCCCGCAGGGTATTCAGCGCGCAGCCCGCCCGGGCGTCGTCGAAGCTCGCCAGGGCGTCGTCCAGGATTATGGGGCAATCTCCCCCCGGCAGCAGCATTTCGCACATGGAAAGCCGCAGGGCCAGATAGATCTGGTCTCCCGTTCCGGAGGAGGCGTACAGCGAGCTGTGCCCCACCGTGTCGCCGAATTTCCGCGTCTCGGCGTTGAAAGCGCTGTCAAAGGTGAGTCTTTCGTATTTGCCGCCGGTGAGACTTTTCAGTATCTCCCCCGCCCTGCGGCTTATTACCGGGGAAAAGCGGGTGCGCATTTCCTCGTCAGCCTCGCTCAATAAGCTACGGGCCAGCTCCACGGCCTCGTATTTCTCCTCCGCCTCGGCAATTTCGGCGTCTATCCTCTGTATTTCTCCGGATATGACCTCCGGCGCGCCGAGAGCCGATATTTCCCCGGTGCTTCTATAGAGGGCGGCCTTGGCCGCCGAAAGCTGCGCCTCAGCCCGGCTGAGGGCCGAAACGGTGTCGTCCCGGCTTCTGAGGGGCCTCGTCATAAAGGAGAAGTCCACGCTCTCCGGGTCGCCGTCATAGCCCGCCGAGAGGATGGCATAGACCTCTTTTGCCGATGAATACTCGCTCTCGGCGATTTTCAGCTCTGTCTCTGCCTCCTGAGCGGCCTTCAGGCATTCCTGTAGCCCCTCCTTTGCCGTCTCCCCGGGGAAGGCCG
>JAFYCQ010000108.1 GCA_017539635.1 Oscillospiraceae bacterium | reverse complement strand
TGGGAACGCCCAGAAGTCCGAAAAACGTATCCTCGCCCATCATGAGCCCGTAGCCCAGAAGGGAGAATACCACGGTGCCGATGCAGAAATCCATGAGGTTTTTCATTATGATGTTGCCGGCGTTCTTCGCCCGCGTGAATCCCGTCTCCACCATGGCAAAGCCGGCCTGCATCCAGAAAACCAGTGCCGCTCCTATTAAAAACCAAAATTCTACTGTCATTCATTTACCTCCTTATTTCACGCCGAAAAGCAGATCTCCGTAGGTCGGGAAGGGCCAATAGCTCTTTGCCGTGAGGGTCTCGGCCTCGTCGCAGGGAAGCCGCAGTTCGTTCATTCTCGGTATAACGGAATCTCTTATGAAATCGGCCGTCTTGCCCACTCCCTCGCAGCCGTGCATTTCAACGATGGCCTTTTCCAGCTCTCCCGCCGCTTCGTAAATCCTGTCGGTGAGGACGGAAAGGCGCTTTACAAGCCCCGTCTCATAGCTGCAGGCCAGGCCTGGCTCAAGCGCCCTTTTTGCAGAGGCGGACTTTGCAACGTCAGCGCAGAAGGCCTCCGCCGCCGGGGCTATCTGGGTCTTGGCCATATCCACCATGGTGTTGGCCTCGATAGTCACTATATGATTGTAGTTTTCCAGCATTATCTCATAGCGGGAATTGAGCTCGGCCTCCGTGAAAACGCCCTGTCCCATGAGCATGTCCTTGTTCTTCTTATCCAGCAGATGTATCATGCAGTCGGGAGTGGTTCGGTAGTTTAAGAGCCCTCTCTTTTCCGTTGCTTCCTTAATCCAGGCGTCGTCGTAGCCGTTGCCGTTGAAGATTATGCGCTTGTGATCCTTTATGGTCTTCTGTATCATGGCGTGAAGGGCGCTTTCAAAGTCCTCTGCCCCCTCCAGCCTGTCGGCGTATATGCGGAGGGTATCGGCCACGGCAGCATTCAGCATGATGTTGGCGCAGGCGATGCTGTTGGAGGAGCCCAGCATGCGGAACTCGAACTTGTTGCCCGTAAAGGCAAAGGGCGAGGTGCGGTTTCTGTCCGTGGTGTCCCTGTTGAATCTCGGCAGGACATCCACGCCCAGCTTCATCTGGGTCTTTTCAGCTCCGGTATAGGGCGTGTCGTTCTCTATGGCCTCTAAAATGCCGTTCAGTTCGTCCCCCAGGAATATGGAGACGACGGCCGGCGGCGCCTCGTTGGCGCCTAAGCGGTGGTCGTTTCCGGCGGTAGCGACAGAGATCCTCAGCAGATCCTGATAGTCGTCCACGGCCTTTATTACGGCGCAGAGGAACAGCAGGAACTGGGCGTTTTCGTAGGGCGTGTCGCCGGGGGAGAGAAGATTCACTCCCGTATCGGTGGAAAGGGACCAGTTGTTGTGCTTGCCGCTGCCGTTCACCCCGGCGAAGGGCTTTTCATGGAGCAGGCAGACAAGGCCGTGCTTTGCCGCCGTCTTCTGCATTATCTCCATGGTGAGCTGATTGTGGTCGGTGGCTATGTTCGTGGTGGTGTAGATGGGGGCTAATTCGTGCTGGGCGGGAGCCACCTCGTTGTGCTCCGTCTTGGCTAAAATGCCCAGCTTCCAGAGCTCTTCGTTCAAATCCTCCATAAACGCGGCCACCCGGGGCTTTATTACGCCGAAATAGTGGTCGTCCAGCTCCTGCCCCTTGGGAGGTCTCGCGCCGAAGAGGGTGCGGCCGGTAAAGCGCAGGTCGGGGCGGGCGTCGTACATTTCGCGGGTTACGAGGAAGTATTCCTGCTCGGGGCCCACGGAGGAGCGGACGAACTTGACCTTGTCGTTGCCAAAGAGCCTCAATATCCTGAGCGTCTGCCGGTTCAGCGCCTCCATGGAGCGCAGGAGCGGGGTCTTCTTGTCCAGGGCCTCGCCGCCGTAGGAGCAGAAGGCCGTGGGTATGCACAGGGTCTTGCCCTTGATGAATGCGTAGGAGGAGGGGTCCCAGGCGGTGTAGCCTCTGGCCTCAAAGGTCGCCCGCAGGCCCCCGGAGGGGAAGGATGAGGCGTCCGGCTCGCCCT
>JAFYCQ010000107.1 GCA_017539635.1 Oscillospiraceae bacterium | reverse complement strand
CGGGTTGTCGCCTATGCGGGCGTTGGCGTGGACCGTCGCCTCCTCGCCGATGATCGAGTAGCGTATCACGCTCCGGCGCTCGATGACTGCGTTGGGCATAACGAAGCTGTCGTAGATCTCCGCGCCCTTCTCCACCACGCATCCGGAGGAGATTATGGAGTTTATCACCTTGCCGTAAACGGTGCTGCCCTCAGCCACGAAGGAATTGACTATCTCCGCTCCCGGGGCTATGTAGCTGCACGGGTGGGCGAAGTTCCGGGAATAGATGCGGTTCGTGGACTCCCGCATGTTCAGCAGAGGGTTCTGGCCCAAAATGTCCATGTTTGCCTGCCACAGGCTGGAAATGGTACCCATGTCCTTCCAGTAGCCGTTGAACCGGTAGGCGAAGAGCCTGCGGCCGTCGTCTATGAGCTTGGGAATGACGTTTTTGCCGAAGTCGTTGCTGGATTTAGGGTCCTCGTTGTCCTCAATGAGGTACTTTTTCAGGATCTCCCAGCGGAAGACGTAAATGCCCATGGAGGCGTGGGTGCTTTTGGGCTTTTTGGGCTTCTCCTGAAATTCCAGTATCCTGCCCGTCTCGTCTGTGTCCAGTATGCCGAAGCGGGACGCCTCCTCTATGGGCACGTCCAGAACGGCAATGGTGCAGTCCGCGTTGTTGGCAACGTGGTCGGAGAGCATGCTGGCGTAGTTCATCTTGTATATGTGGTCGCCGGAGAGAATGAGGACGTGGGTGGGGTTGTAGCGGTCAATGAATGACAGGTTCTGGAATATTGCGTTTGCCGTGCCCTTGTACCACTCGGAGCTGGCGCTTTTTGAGTAGGGGGAGAGCACGTGGACGCCGCCGTTTGTGCTGTTCAGTCCCCAGGGGTGGCCCTTGCCTAAGTATTCGTTGAGCTGCAGGGGCTGATACTGGGTCAGAATGCCGACTGTGTCAATGCCGGAGTTTACACAGTTGGACAGAGGAAAATCGATGAGCCTGTATTTTCCTCCGAAGGGTACCGCCGGTTTGGCGGTGTTCTCCGTCAGAACCGTCAGACGGCTGCCCTGGCCACCGGCCAGGATCATGGCAACGCAGTTCTTTTTCTGAAAATACATAAAACAGGCCTCCTAACAGATTTAATTCTATTATTCGGAATGCTGGTTTTTGACAGATATTACTCATGCCGGTAAAAAACGGCGGAAAGAGGGGGCAAGGTGAATTTCCCCTGACAGGGCAGGCCGTGCATGGGCTCCGGTGCCGCCTTGACGGCGGGCAGACGTACGGAGCCTCCGCCGTATCTCTTTCTGTCCGAGGAAAAAACGGGGTGATAAACTCCCGGAGCGGGCAGCCCCAGCCGGTAGGCGCGCCTTAACACGGGGCAGAAGTTGAATATGCCGATTATTTCCCCGCCGTCCTTTGCTATGCGCCGGAAGGCCACAACGCTGTTGCTGCAGTCGTCGGCGCTTATCCAGGAAAAGCCCTGCCAGCCGCTTTCGTTGTCCCAGAAGGCGGGGTTTTCCAGATAGAAGTTGTTGAGCTCCTTAACAAAGGTCTGCATCTGGCGGTGGGCCTCATAATCCAGCAGGAACCAGTCCAGCTCCTTGTGGTAGTCCCACTCGATGAACTGCCCGAACTCGCTGCCCATGAAATTCAGCTTTTTGCCGGGGTGAGCGGCCATAAATCCGAGAAACACCCGGAGATTGGCGAATTTCTCCCGGTATTCTCCGGGCATCTTGTCCAGCAGCGAGCGCTTTCCGTGGACTACCTCGTCGTGGGAGAGGGGCAGGATAAAATTCTCGGAAAAGGCGTAGGTGAGGGAAAAGGTGAGCTGATTGTGGCAGCCCTTGCGGAACAGAGGGTCGGCGCTCATATAGCCGAGCATGTCGTTCATCCAGCCCATGTTCCACTTGAAGTTGAAGCCTAAGCCTCCGTCCTCGCCGGGCTTTGTGACCATGGGGAAAGCGGTGGACTCCTCGGCTATCATCAGCAGGGAGGGGTCGGCGGCAAAGGCGGCCCGGTTCAGCTTTCTCAGGAAATCGATGGCTTCAAGGTTATAGTTGCCGCCGTAGCGGTTGGGCTTAAATTCCGTTCTGGCGTAGTCCAGATAGAGCATGGAGGCCACGGCGTCCACCCTGATGCCGTCGGCGTGGTATTCCCGTATCCAGAACAGGGCGCTGGATATAAGGAAGGACAAGACCTCATATCTCCCGTAGTCGAAAATGCGGGTGCTCCACTCCTTGTGCTCGTTCATAACGGGGTCGGAGCTCTCATAGCAGCAGGTGCCGTCAAATTCGTAAAGACCGCTCTCGTCCTTGGGGAAGTGGGCGGGCACCCAGTCCAGTATTACGCCTATGCCGGAATTATGGCAGGCGTTTACGAAGGCCATGAACTGCTCAGGCGTGCCGTAGCGGTGGGTGGGGGCGAAATACCCGGTGACCTGATAGCCCCAGGAGCCCTCAAAGGGGTGCTCCATCACCGGCATCAGCTCAATGTGGGTATAGCCCATTTTTTTGACGTAGGGTATGAGCTCACGGGCCAGCTCCTCGTAATCGTAAAAGCTGCCGTCCGGCTTTTTCCTCCAGGAGCCCGGGTGTATCTCGTAGATGTTTACGGGGCTTTCCAGCACGCTGCGCCGGCCCTTGTTTTCCCGGAAGCTGCCGTCGGTCCAGTTAAAGCCCTCTATGTCCCAGACGACGCCGGCGGTGTCCGGGAGACTTGCAAAGCGGAAGGCGTAGGGGTCGCTCTTATACACGAAGGAGCCGTCGGGCCGCTCTATGTAATACTGATAGCGGTCGCCCTTTTTGGCGTAGCGGGACTCTATTTCCCATACGCCGTGAAAGTCCTTCTGCATAAAGAGCTCTTCCGTGTTCCAGAAGTTGAAATCCCCGGCGAGACGCACGCTTTTGGCGTTGGGGGCCCAGACGCG
>JAFYCQ010000106.1 GCA_017539635.1 Oscillospiraceae bacterium | reverse complement strand
CTTTCCCGGATTACGTCCGAAGGGATATTCGCCATCCTGCCCGTCAAAATGATACGCGCCGTCGAAATCTCCGTCTCAAGGGCGCAGATATAGGCGATCAGCACGCGCTCGGAAAAGCTGGAGAGCTTTGCCGAGGAGAGATACTGGGAGAGGGCGTCGTCGCAGAGCTTCTCGAAATGGGTCAGCTTGGCGCCGGATATGACGTCGTCACCGGCGGCCGCGGCCTCAGCCAGAGGCGAACCGGCGAAGAGAGCCGAGAAGGGCGTGCCGGAGGAGAGAGCCGTGATTATCCTCTCCTTGCTGACGCTGCCGCCGTCGGAAATGACTCCCCGGAGGAAAGCGCCGTCCTTCTGCATTCTGGCAGCGCGCACCGCCGTGCGGAGGTTTGCGCTGTCAACGGCCAGCTTGCCGTAATTTACGAGGAAGCTGCTGCCCGATTTCTCGGCCAGCTCCTGAAACTCTTTGTAATACGCTCTGTCGAGCACGAAGTCCGAAAGCCGGGGGTCGTCCGTGCGGGCAAGGGTATCCTTCGCCTCGCGGATGGCTTCGCCGAGAACTGCGGGGATACCGCCCTTCAGCTCGTCGCGGACGTAAGCGTCCTGCAGCACCTCGGGAGGGATGCGTCCCGCTCCGGAGAGCAGGCTCTCGCCCTGGGTGCCCGCCGCCTCGGATTTAATGAGAACCTTGGCGTTGTGGTAATCGAACTTCACGCGGAAAACATCCACTATCGCGCTGTCGGGAGCCATGAGGGCAAGATCCTTCATCGTCCTGTCCCGCTTGTCGCTGAATCTCTTCTCCAGCTCAGCGGCGGTGACGTCGGCCATGTCCCCGTAGCCGCACTCTTCAAGCACCTTGGCCGCGTCCTCATACGTCTTGGCGTCGAGCATGCGGTTCACGCGCTCGTTGGAGAGCAGCTGGGATTCCCTGGCGCGAAGATAGGCGGACAGATATAAATAGTCCGTATCTTTAATCGTTTTAGACTTAGACAAGCTTGGAACCTCCTTGTCCGTGGCGTGTGAGCACGCTGCTCATTCGAACAGAATGGCCGCCACTTCGCCGGTCACGTCGTTCCTCACATCGTCCACAAGTGCGTCGAGGCTGCAGTTCACTTCGATGTTGCCCTCGCGCAGGATAAGTCCGCCGCGCATATCGCGGGACTCGCCGGAAAGCTTCAGATTTCCGGTTTTGCCGGCGGCGGCGAGAGCCGCATTGGCCTTGTCCACGACCTCCTGGCCGAAGGCGCTGTCCGTACCGGCGGGGAAAATGACCTCCTCTTTTCCGGTACCGGCGGCACGGGCTGCCAGCTTGGCGAGGAAATCC
This sequence comes from Oscillospiraceae bacterium, assembly GCA_017539635.1. Taxonomy (GTDB): domain Bacteria; phylum Bacillota; class Clostridia; order Oscillospirales; family Oscillospiraceae; genus RGIG6969. Next base: position 5,425 of record JAFYCQ010000106.1, on the reverse strand, counting down.
TTCTTTTCACCGTCAGACATGCCGAGCATTTTGCTGACGGCAAGCTCAAAGGCTTCGTTGATCAGAGTCTGCTTCGTGGACAGCATCTGCTTTCTCGCCTCGAGCTGGGCGACACTGGCGAGACGTTCCTTGCGCTTCTCGGCGTCGTCCGTTCCTTTCTTAAAGAGCTTGCCGTACTCCTCCTGGGCCGCGGCCTCGCCCGCAGTCTTTATTTCGCTGACGCGGGCGGCCGCCTCCTCGGCGACCTTGGTCACCTCGGTCTTGGCGTCGGAGAGTATGCGCTCTTTTATTTTATCGATTCCTGTCATATCGACCACCCGCCGTTTAGCCGATGGTAATGCTGGAGATCATCAGGAAGGAAGCAAGCAGGCCGAGTATGGCGTAGAACTCGACGACGGCGCAGAGCATGATGCCCTTGAACCAGTCGTTGGGCTTCTTGGCAAGCAGGTTGACGGTGCCGGCCGCGACACGGCCCTGAGCCGGAGCGGACATACCGCCGGCGATAGCCATAGGCAGGCAGGCGCAGGCCAGCTGGAGGCCCTGCTGGATGTTGACAGCAACAGGGTTGCCGCCGAGAAGGGAGAGCTTCGCAATGACGACGAACCAGATAACGAAGCCGTAGAGGCCCTGGGTGCCGGGGATAACCTGGATGATCATGACTTTACCGAACTGAGAGGGGTCCTCGCTGAGAAGGCCGGTGCCGGCCTCACCGGCAACGCCGCAGCCGCGGGCGCTGCCCGCGCAGCAGATTGCAGCCGAGAGGGCGCCGCCTAATATCGCTATTGCAAGACCGCCCCATACGCTGAAAAACGAATGTATGGTTTCCATTGAAATTTTCCTCCTTAATTATTTTGCTATATTGTAATATTTTGTATTGACTGCAAGCGGTTCAAACTTTCTGCCGCCCTCACGGTACCACTTTCCGAAGAACTCCAGGTACTCGAGACGGCAGGTGTGAACGAAGGTGCCGATAATGTTCAGGAAGATGTTCAGAACGTGACCGATAAGGAAGATGATGACAAAGGTCACGATGTTGCCGGTCATGGCGCCGAGGCTGTTGAAAACCTGGGCGACGACCGAGCCGGCCAGCATGAGGGCCATCAGTCGGCTGTAAGAGAGGATGTCTCCGAACCAGCCGGTGACCACGCTGTAAAGGCCGTAAAGTCCCGAGCCTATCTTTCCTCCGATGCTCTTAGCTCCGCGTCCCTGTGCCCAGATAATGGCGATGACCGCGATTATGAGCACGATCGGCGTCTTTACGAGCACGAAAAGTGCGATGCCGATGAACAGCAGGAAAATGGAGCCGCTGTCCCAGAGAGCGTCAATGGGGTGGCCGTCACGGATCTGCATGTAGCCGCTGATGGCGACGCCCAGCAGCAGGTGAACGATACCTATGCCGAGGCAGATGATAAGGACGGTCATGGGCTCCTTAAGGGGATCGAGCAGGCAGAACACCTGGGCTTCTTTGCCGGTGAAGAACTTGGAAGCCTCGGGGATTATGTTGCCGAAGAAGGTGCCGGTAAGGAAGCCGAATATCATACAGCTTATGCCGACGCCTATGGCCATGCTGCCCATATCGCCTATTGCGCCTTTGGACTTGAGCTTATACTTAATAAACAGGCCGCCGATCAGAAGGAGTATGCCGTAACCCAGATCTGCGAACATGATTCCGAAGAACAGGCAGAAGGTGGGGAACAGCCATGGGTTGGGGTCTATGCCCAGATAGGACGGAAGGCTGTACATTTCCGTAACGAACTTGTAGGGACGGGTCGCCGCATTGTTCTTGAGCTTAATGGGCACTTCCTCCGCCTTTTCAGGGTCGGGGTCCTCCGTCTCCCAGGCGCAGTCGAATTTCGACAGCGTTTCGGCAACCTTTGCCTCATCCTCCGCCGGCACCCAGCCCTCGCATACGAAGGTCTTGTCGGTGCACAGGACTCTGGAGGAGGCCTCAGCCCTTGCGATAACGGTGCTGAAGGTGTCGATCCTGAGCTTCAGTTCATCACGGCAGCCGGCCTGGGCCGCTATCTGATCCTCAATGCTCTTCTTTTCCTCGGCCAGACGGTCAAGGCGCTCTCCCGCGGCCGCGATGTTTTCCTTCGCGGTGCCGCTGCAGTTGTCGCCGACAGAGGCCGTTGAGAAATTCAAGGGTCTCAGGGAAGCCAGGACGTCGTCCTTTTCTTCCTTTCGGCATACAAGGAGAAGGTATTTCTGTTCCTTGTCCTCCGAGACGGTGAATATCTGAGCCATATCCGTCACGGAGTTCGCTGCCGCGCTCAGCGCAGCCGTATCCGTCGCAGCGGGTACGGCGCCAAGCACCGCGGCGGCCGTTTCTGTGCCCTTGCATTCCAGGGGCATATCCAGCTCCCGCCACGGAGACAGCGATTCGATAAACAGGCGTTCCCGGCTCTCGTCAGCCGAGATGCGGCGTATCCTCTCGTCAAGCGAGATGATATTTTCCGCGATTTCGAGATCCTCCTTAAGCTTGCTGTCGTCAAGGAGCTCTGACAGCGTAGTGTCCGGAGGAGGCTGGAATAGCTTTGACTTCGCCGGTGCATAGCGGTCAAGCAGTTTCACAGCGTGCGTTAGAGTCGTCTGATTTGCCCTGCTCCGCAAAAGCTCCGAACTGTCCGCGGCGGTGAGGCGAGCCATTGTCTCATCCTCCGGAGCCACAGGAAGTTCGGAAACCTCTACACATCCGAGCAGCATCAGCTCTCGCAAAAGCTCGTCTTTCTGATCGCGGATAGCCAACAGCCGCAGCCGTTTCATTTTGACTATCATTAGCCGCCCACGACCTTCCCGACGATAGCGGCCGCCGCAGCTTCAAGCCGCTGCTCCGCATGGGCGCGGATCGCCGCGCACTTGTTCTCGGTATTTTGCGAAAGCTCTACAGCGCTTTTCGCGGCGAGCTCCTCGGTAGCCTTCATCAGGTTGCCGATTTCCTCGTCGGCCTTGGCCCGAGCTGACTCCAAGGCCGAGGCAGCCGCCTTTTCGGCGTCCGACACGGCTTTCTTGGCGTTCTGCTGAGCGTCAGCTATTTCGCGCTTTGCCTGCTCTTCCGCAGCCGCAATATCATTTATTGCGTCCAACGACATTTAGGTCTCCCTCCTCATTTTGAAATTCGCGTCTTTCCGCTCGCGCAGCGGAAAGAGCAATCGCACCTGTACCTCTGAGCAGTATAATTGTATGTAAAAAATGATACCATGTTGCGGTTAGAAAATCAATATAAATGTGAACAATTTATAAAAATTAATCAAAATGTTGACAACTTTTGTTGAAATTTAACCAAATTTGCAACTGTTTTTCCTCGCTGCCGATGGGACGCATCCCGGTTTTCCCCTCTTTCCTTATTTTATTTGTAAAATAATTGCTTATTTGCTCCCGATAAGTTAAAATGATAAAAAACGTACAGCTCAGGGTCAACAATCGGTTAAAAGGGGTGACGTCAGCATGAACGAAAGAAAGGCACTGCCGGAGACCTCCCGGGAGGGGCGGCGCTTACGCTCTCTCGACGCCTACAACGCCATAACTCCCTTTATAATGCGGGAGCGGCGGGACGCCACGAATTTTTTCAGCGACTCCCTGGAGGTCACGGAGATCGACCGGTTCATCCGGCAGAAGAGGACTGAGGGCATGAAGGGCTTCGGCTTTCTCCATCTGTTCATAGCCGCCTACATCCGCACCGTCAGCCGCAACCCCGCCATAAACAGATACATCTCCGGCCGGAGGATCTATGCCCGCAACGGCATAGACATAATAATGACCATCAAAAAGGAGATGACCGTCGCAGGACAGGAGACCTCCATAAAGATACGCTTCTCCCCTTACGACACGGTGGATGAGGTCTATCGCCGGGTGAACGAGGCCATCGTGACCACCCGGGAGGAGGAGGCCAACGGCACCGATAAAACCGCGGGGGTGGTGTCAAGGCTACCCCGGTTCCTGCTCTCCTTTTTCATGTTCGCGGTGCGTACCCTGGACTATTACGGCCTTATGCCCAGAGCGTTAAAAAGCGTCAGCCCCTTCCACGGCTCCCTGGTGCTCACGGATCTGGGCTCATTGGGGATACCGCCCGTTTTCCACCACCTGTACGATTTCGGCAACGTGCCAATCTTCATCGCCTTCGGGGCCAAGCGCCGGGTATATGAATCTGAGAAGGACGGCTCCGTAAGGCTTAAAAAATACATGGACTACACCGTGGCCTCCGACGAGCGGATATGCGACGGCTATTACTTCGCCCGGGCGCTGAAATACATCAGGAGCCTCATGCAGCACCCGGAAACGCTGGAAAAGCCGCCGGAATTCGTGCTGTCGGACGTTGACTGATTACGGAGGTTTTTTTGTGAGCAGCTATCTGAAAAACGACGACACCATGCTCTACCGGGCGGACAAATACGGCGCCCAGGTTTCCGCTCTCGGCTTCGGCTGCATGAGGTTTTCCAGAAACGGCGCCTCGGTGGACGTGAAAAAGGCCGAGTCCGAGGTGGAAAGGGCCATGGAGCTGGGTGTGAATTACTACGATTCCGCCTACATCTACCCCGGGATCGAGGCCGCCGTGGGGGAAATAATGTCCAGAAACGGCCGCCGGGACAGGGTCATGCTGGCTACGAAGCTGCCCCTGCTTTTAGTGCGGGACAGGGCCTCCATCGACAAATATTTTGAAACCCAGCTAAAGCGCCTCAAAACAGACCATATAGATTACTACCTCATGCACATGCTCAACGACCTCACCACCTGGGAGCGGCTGCGCTCTCTCGGAATTGAGGAATGGCTGGAAAAGAAGAAAGCCTCGGGACAGATACTCCGGGCCTGCTTTTCCTTCCACGGCTCTGCCGGGGCCTTCCGGGAGGTGCTGGACGCCTACCCCTGGGACATGTGCCAGATACAATATAATTATATGGATGAAAACTTCCAGGCCGGACGGGCGGGGCTCAAATACGCCGGGGAAAAGGGCATCCCCGTCGTCATCATGGAGCCTCTCCGGGGAGGAAGACTCGTGGGCCTTCTCCCCCGCTCGGCAAAGGAGATAATAAAAAGCGAGGGCGCAGGGCTGAGCCCCGCCGGTCTCGCCCTCCGGTGGCTCTGGGATCAGCCGGAGATAATGTGCGTCCTTTCCGGCATGAACTCCACGGAAATGCTGGAGGAAAACGTAAAAACCGCCTCCCGCTCCCCTGTGGGATGCATGTCCGATTCCGAGCACGAGCTCGTAAGAAAGGTCAAGGAGGACATAGCAGCCAAGATCCGCGTGCCCTGCACCGGCTGCGGCTACTGCATGCCCTGCCCCAGAGGCGTGGATATCCCCACGGCCTTCCGGTGCCTCAACATGGCCTCCGCCGAAAACCTCCGCTCCGCCAGGACAGACTATCAGAGAGCCACGGCCTACCGCAAAGAGCAGTCCTCCGCCTCCCAGTGCGTCCGCTGCGGCAAG
>JAFYCQ010000105.1 GCA_017539635.1 Oscillospiraceae bacterium | reverse complement strand
TGGTGACTGAGAAGAGGTTGAAGGTGCCGCCGTAAATGCTGCTGCTGGAAACTATGTGGTCGCCGCAGCCGGCGATATTGAAAACCGAGAAGAAGTTGGCCGCCTGACCGGAGGAGGTGAGCATGCCGGCCGTGCCGCCCTCCAATGCGGCGATCTTGGCCGCCACGAAGTCGTTGGTGGGGTTTTGCAGCCGGGTGTAGAAATAACCGCTGGCCTCCAGGTCAAAGAGCTTGCCCATGTCCTCGCTGGTGTCGTATTTGAAGGTGGTGCTCTGAATTATGGGTATCTGCCGGGGCTCGCCGTTTTTGGGGGTGTAGCCCGCCTGTACGCATTTTGTTCCAAGTCCTTGTTCCATTTTGTTTTTCACCTTTCTTCTGATGTATCATTTTCCGCAGCAGGGAAGAAGGGGAATGCGGCCGTGAAGACCATTCCTCCGCCCTCCGCTCTGCGGGCTGTGATTTCGCCTCCGTGCTCTGAAACCGCCGAGCGGACTATGGAAAGGCCGAGGCCGCTGCCTCCCGCCTCTCTTGCACGGGCCTTATCTACACGGTAAAACCTGTCGAATATATTGGGCAGGTCCTCATCAGGGATCCCGATGCCAGTGTCCTCGACGGCAAGGCTCACCTCGCCCTTTTCAGAGGTAACGGCAGCTTTCACCCGGCCGTTTTCAACGTTGTACTTTATGGCGTTCTCGATAAGATTGAACGCTATCTGATATACGTCGTCCCCGGAGGCCAGTATGTGGCAGTCGCCGGAGGAGGAACATTCCACCGTGACGTTTTTCTGACCGGCCAGAGGCTCTAAAAGCTTGGCAACTCTGCGCACCGTTTCGGCCACGTCCACCCGCTCCCGGGCGGAGACAACCTTGTTGTCAAAGCGGGTGAGGGAGAGGAGCTTGTCGGTCATGCGGGTAAGCCTCTCCGCCTCCTGACCGATATCTCCCACAAATTCCCGGGCCGTCAGGGGGTCTATGTTCTCGTTCTGGACTATGCTGTCGGACAAAAGCCGTATGGAAGCTAAGGGCGTTTTCAGCTCATGGGAGGCGTCGGAGACGAAGCGCCTTCGCACCTCCTCCGTCTTTTGAAGGCGGTCCGTCAGGCTGTTGAACTCCCGCTCGATGTCCGTCAGCTCATCGTTTCCCGTGACGTCTATGCGGTAGCTGTATTCGCCCTCCCGGACGGATTTTATGGCCTCCAGCACTCGCTTCATCCTGCCGGAGATCATCAGCGCCATGAACAGTCCCAAAACTATGGCCGCAGCCATGACGACTATTGAAATGCTTTGGATATTGCGGCTCAGCGCCACGATAACGCCGCCCTGCACCGGGTCCCGCTCGTATATGACCACGGCCCCGGAAACGTTCACGCCGTCCATTATGGGCACCGCCGCGGCACTTAAAAACTCACCGGAGCGGAAGGAGGATTGAAACCAGTCCTTGCCGGAAAAGGCGGCCTGGGTGGCCTCGTTGAAGGTCTCCCTGTCGGAAAGGGCCTCGGCGCCCCGGGAATCATAGAGCAGCAGCGCGTCGGAATCCGCCACCACAACGCCGTCCAAGTCCGAGGTGTCCAGCATGGACATGACGGTGGCGATGCTGCCGGCGGCTAAATTGTCCACAGCCTCGCAGGATACGCCGATGAGGCTTGCCTGGTTTACCAGAGACGCCCTTTTCGAGGCGAAGGTCAGGTCCCGGGAGGCGGTAATGGGCAACACGTTCAAAAGCCCCAGCACCACAGCGGACAGGGCGATATAGGATATAAGCAACTTTGCCATTATGCTTCCCGGCGCTTTGCGTCCGGAAGCGGAGCCGGTCTCACTGCTTTTTGAAATAGTACCCAACTCCCCACTTGGTCATGATGCACTCGGGCTCGGCGGGGGTTATCTCCAGCTTGTCCCGCAGACGGTGGATGTGCACGTCCACGGTGCGGATGTCCCCCTGGTACTCGTAGCCCCAGATGATGTTGAGCAGGTTTTCCCGGCTGTAAATCCTGCCGGGATTACGCATGAGCAGCTCTATGAGCTCGTATTCTCTGCCGGTGAGCTCCACGGGCTCGCCGTCCTTTTCGGCCATTCTCCGCTCGGTGTCAAGGGTGATGTGGCCGGAGGTGAGGAGCTTGCCCTCTCTGGAGTCCTCCGGGGTGGAGCGGCGGAAAAGCGCCCTTATGCGGGCTTTGAGCTCCAAAATGTTGAAGGGCTTGGTAACGTAGTCGTCGGCCCCGTACTCAAAGCCTATTATCTTGTCCATGTCCTCGCTTTTGGCGGTGAGCATGATGATGGGGACGTTGGAGAACTCACGTATCCTCATGCACGCCTCCAGCCCGTCCAGCTTCGGCATCATGAGGTCCAGAAGGATTATGTCGAAGCGCCCGGCTCTCGCCAGCTCCACGCCCTCGGCCCCGTCATAGGCGGCCTCTACCTCCCAGCCCTCGCTTTCAAGGTTGAATTTCAGGCCCTTTACAAGGAGCTTTTCATCGTCAACAACAAGTATTCTCATATAAGGGCCTCCCCTGCGGTAATATATTCCAGCATTTCCTCCAGATTGTTTTCACCGATGCCCTTTACGGCCGTCAGGTCGTAAACCGAGGAGAAAGCGCCGTTTTCGTTTCTGTACTCAACTATCCGCTCCGCCAGCACCTCGCCGATGCCGGGGACCGCGGTGAGCTGCTTTGCCGTGGCCGTGTTGATGTCCGCCGGAAAAACATTCTCTTCAATAACGGGCAGGGAGCGGGTGGTTTCCTCCGGCTCCGAGGGGGAGACGGTCACGCTCTCCGGCTCCTTCTGGGTCGTTATAACAACACCGCCGCCCCGGCCCCGGCCTATAAGAAAGCCTATGAGCAGGGCTATGAACACAACAGTGACGCCCGCAAGCAGCAGCTCATACCACTTGAACTTCATTTATCATCCTCTTATACGATAAAAAAAGTGAAACAAGTCGATTATTATTGCTTTTTGGTGAGAAAATGTATATTATAGAAGCATAAACGATTATCATGCATTCTCATCCCAAATACTATCGCCCAATATTGTATCATATAATCGTGGAGTTGTCATGAAAAAATTACGGGTTTTGCGCCTTTTTGCCGCGGCGATTTCAATAATCCTCATATTCTGCGCCGTATCTCCCGCCCTGGCCGCAGAATATGAGTATGAGAAGCCGGACGTCCCTGCCGCCGCGTTCATACTTATGGAGCCTGAGACCGGCACGGTGCTGTATTCCGAAAACGAGACGGATCGCCGGGCTCCCGCCAGCATGACGAAAATGATGACAGCCCTCCTTATCGCTGAGGATCTGGATAACGGCAGACTTTCGGAGGACGACGTTATAACCATAACCCAGAGCATGTTTGCCGACGTAAGCGAAAAAAGCAGCCTCAAATTCCAGGTGGGGGAGGAGATAAGCGTCATTGAGGCGCTGTCCTGCGCCCTTATTGCTTCCGTAAACGAGGCATGCAACATGCTGGCCGAGGCCTCCGCCGGGAGTGTTGAGGCCTTCGTGACCCGCATGAACGCCAAGGCAGACGCTTTAGGCTGCCGTGACACCCATTTCGCCAACGCCCACGGCCTGCCCAACGACAACCACTACAGCACGGCGAAGGACATGCTGAAGATATTCATGGCCGCATCTGAAAAGCCCGTCATAACGAATATCGAAAAGCAGGCTACCCATACCGTCCCCGCCACCAATATGTCCGACGGAAGGACACTGAAGACCACAAACCGTTTCCTTTTGAAGGACAGCTTTTATTACTACGAAAACGCCCTTTACGGCAAGACCGGCTATACCGACGCCGCCGGCTACTGCCTGGCCTCCTGCGCCGAGAAGGACAGCGTTATGCTGGTGTCCGTGGTCATGGGCTGCGAGGGAGTCAAAAATGACGACGGCTCCACAACGATGATGAACTTCATAGCCGCCAAAAGGCTTTATGAGTGGGGCTTTGAGAGCTTCGGCATCCGCACCATAATCAGCACCTCCGACCTCATCTGCGAGATTCCCGTCACTTTAGGCGACGGGGCAAACAGCGTTGTGCTCCGCCCCGACAGGGAGGTAAAGGCTTATATGAATCTCTCTGTCCCCCTGGACAGCATCGAAAGGGAGACGGAGCTTTTTGCCGAGGAACTGGAGGCGCCGGTGGAGGCCGGCGACGTTTATGGCCGGCTGACCCTTAAATACGACGGCGAGACTCTGGGAGACGTGGACCTGGTAGCCAATTCCTCCGTGTCCCTGCTTCACATCGAATTTCTCCGCCATGAGATAAAGGGGTTCTTCGGCAAGACCTGGGTGAAGATCATGTTCGCCGCCGTGGCGCTCATCATAATCCTTTATATCGTTTATCTCATATACGTGGGCAATAAAAACAAAAAAGCCGCGGAGAAAAGAAGAGACGAGTACATGCGGGAGCAGGCCAGGCGGAAAGAAGAGGCCAAAAGAACGGACTATTTTTCCGAAAACAGACGATAGGAAAATAATCACAATATTTTGGTGAAATTGTGTTGACAATCCAGTCGGGATTTAGTATAATACAATTCGTCGCCAAAACGGGGTGAACCGTAAGGGAGCATAGCTCAGCTGGTTAGAGCGCATGCCTTACAAGCATGAGGTCACAGGTTCGAGCCCTGTTGTTCCCACCATGTGGCCGAGTAGTTCAGCTGGTTAGAACGCCAGCCTGTCACGCTGGAGGTCGAGGGTTCGAGCCCCTTCTCGGTCGCCATTT
>JAFYCQ010000104.1 GCA_017539635.1 Oscillospiraceae bacterium | reverse complement strand
CCACGGCGCGGTTCATTCGATGTATCTCGTCGATGAACAGGATGTCGTTTTCGTTGAGATTGGTGAGAAGCGCCGCTACGTCCTTGGGCTTTTCAATGGCGGGGCCGGAGGTCTTGCGGAGGTTTGACCCCATCTCGTTGGCGATTATGGTGGCGAGGGTGGTCTTGCCCAGTCCCGGGGGACCGTGCAAAAGCACGTGATCGAGAGGCTCTCCCCGCTTTTTCGCGCCTTCTATAAAGACCTCAAGGTTGCGCTTGGCCTTCTCCTGGCCTATATACTCGGAAAAGGTCCTGGGGCGGAGACTGTACTCCCCCGCGTCGCTTTTAATGAGAGAGGTGGTAAGCAGGTCTTCCCTGTCCTCTCCCGTGTATTCCAGACCGTCGGAAAAATCTATCGCCATAAACGTACCTCGATTTATTTCAGTGAGGATTTGAGCACCTCGCGTATTATCTCCTCCACCGTCATGCCCTCTGTACTTAGCTTCCGCATGGCGGCGGAAATCTCCTGACGGCTGTAGCCCAGAACCAGAAGCGCCTCGGCGGCTTCACCGGCGGCGGCAGAAAGGTCGTTCTGCGCCGCGGGCAGCTCAAAGGGTGCGGATGCGTCGGCAATGTCCCCGGCAGCCAGCTTGTCCTTAAGCTCTAAGATTATCCGCTGAGCTATCCTCTTGCCTATGCCCGGAGCGGCGGTAAGGGCCTTGTCGTTTTCCGTTGCTATGGCAAGGGCCAGGTTTTCCGGCGTCACTGAGGAAAGTATGGAGAGCGCCCCCTTCGGCCCCACGCCGGAGACGGATAGCAGAAGCTCAAAGCATCTCTTTTCCCGGATATCGTAAAAGCCGTAAATGTCAAATGCGTCCTCTTTAATATTGCAGTAAGTAAACAGCTTCGCCCTCTTCCCGCTTTCCAGACGGGAGAGGGTGTTGCTGGTCACATGGCACAGAAAGCCCACGCCGCCGGCATCCAGCACGGCGGAAGAGCCGTCTATGACCGTTATGTTTCCTTCTAAATAGTAGAACAAACCTCTCCATCCCCCATGTTGAGCAGCGAATTAGAAAAGCGGGCGTGGCAGATGGCGGCCGCCAGAGCGTCGGAGGCGTCGTCCGGCCGGGCGACGGCCTTCAGCCCCAAAAGCCTTCTCACCATCTCCATCATCTGCTTTTTGTCGGCTCTGCCGTAGCCGGACACCGCCTGCTTTATCTGCAGGGGCGTGTACTCGAAAAGTGGCACGCCGCTTTTCTCGCAGGCCAGGATGATCACTCCCCGCCCCTGAGCAACGGAAATGCCCGTGGTGATGTTGGTGTTGAAGAAAAGCTCCTCCACTGCCACGGCGTCCGGTTTGAAAGTGCCGATAAGCGCCGTAATGTCATCGTAAATCTGGGACAGCCTGTAGGACAGTCTGTCCCCTGCCTTTGTGGTCACGGCGCCGCAGCGGATAAAGGCGCACTTCGCCCCCTCCGCCTTTATGACCCCGAAGCCCACGGTGGCAAAGCCGGGGTCGATCCCGAGAATGACCACTTTAGCTGAAGCTCACGCTGGAGCCGGAGGGTATTACGCAGACGTAGGTCCTGCCCGGCGTCAAAACGGCATCTGAGCCGTCGGCCAGCTTGAAGGAATATGGATCGGAGGTGGAATCTCTCGACCAGGTTATCTCCTGATACTTGCCGTCGGTGATTACGTAGCCGCTGCCGCTGCCGGTGGTGGTGACCTTCATGCGGCCGTAGCTGTCGTAGGCCTTCAAGGTGGTGGCTATAACGACGACGTTGGACACTGCCAGCTGATCGCCGGTGACGGAGTCCTTCATCTTCCCGCCGTACTCGGAGACAAGGTAGAGGGAATCATCGGCGGAATAGGCAAAGGAGGTGGTCTTGGAGTTGGACAGGGAGACCTTTATGTTATCCGCCGTATTGCCGTTTATATTCGTCTCGCCGAACACGAAGCCCAGGCCCTTTTCCTCAGCAAGCTCCGTCTTTATGCCCTTCTTCTCGATATACGCGGGGAGGGCCGAGGTCTTTACCATAAGGCTGTGCTCATATCCCATGTTGCTGCGGCGCCAGGAGTCCCTGTAATAGAGGGAATCCACGCCGCTGCCGTTTACGCCGTCGATATTTGTGATGCCCTCGCTCTTGATCTTTATGTAGGCGTCATCGCTGCCGCCGGCGTGGACATAAATGGGATCGAGGCATTTTGTGAGATCGATGAAATACGGCCTCATACTGCGTATGCTGCCCAGGTCGCCCTTGTCCTCCATATTGGGGAATATCGCGACGATACGGGTTATGCCGCCCTCGGCCTGCACCTCAAAAATCACATCCGCGCCGGAAATGCCCGTCTGGGGCGTGGCCTTGGATATGTTGTTGAAGATAACGGCATAGGGACGCTTGAGGCTGGTGTCCTCTTCCTCCTCAAGTCCGGTGAAGCGGCTCAAAAATGCCGGCTCGGGCTCCGGCTCCGGTTCAGGCTCGGGTTCAGGTTCCGGCTCGGGCTCCGGTTCAGGCTCCGGGGCGGCGTCTTCGACGACCGGCTCTTCCGGCTCGGTCTCGACCGGCACTTCGGTCTTTTTCCCGCAGCCGACGGCCAGGGAAATGATCATAAGAAGGATGAGCAGCAACGCAGCAAAACGCTTCAATGACATCATATCCTTTACAGTTGATTTTCCATATTGTACACTATATGTCGGAATATGTCAATTTTTTGAGCGCAAAATATGCCATTTTCGCAAAATAGTCTTTATATTTTTCCGGTTTTGAATTATAATGGAACCATCAAAGCGGGAAGGCGGGAAAGTTGCATGGACGCCGAAAGAACTCACGGGTTTATCCACGACCCTCTCGATATCAAGATCCTCATCCTCTACATAATGAAACGGCTCCCCCGCCCCACGGACAGGGAGACGCTGGCCGCCCTTTCCATGTGCGACGACGGAGTGGGCTATTTTGACTTCTCCGAGTGCGCCGCCGACCTGGTAAAAACAGGGCACCTTGAATTAAAAGACGGGCTCTATTCGATCACCGAAAAGGGCCGCCGCAACTGCGAGATTACCGAGTCCGACCTCCCCTACCCCGTGCGCATCAGGGCCGACAGGGCCGTGTCGGCGGAGAGCGCCCGTCAGAACAGGGCCCAGCTGATAAGGGCATCCCACAGCGTCCGCCCCCGGGGCGGCTGTACCGTCGCCCTGTCAATGTCCGACGGCGTGAACGAACTGATGAAGCTGGAGCTTTTCGCCGCCGACGACGGACAGGCGAAAAAAATCGAGGAAGCCTTTAAAAAGAACGCCGAAACTCTATACGCGGACATAATGGAAAAGCTGACGGAGTAATAAGTGCATAAACAGCAAAAGGAGCGGTTTTATCCGCTCCTTTCAGGCCGTTTACAAGGCCTCGCAGAGTTTTCGCCCGCAGGCGAAAATAAAGTCGAATCCATGTTTTCCGGGAGCATGTATCACGGAAAACATACCTGTCAGCCCGCAAGTGTGCGACCGCAGGGAGTGCGCGCGGCGGGCTGCAATCTTTCTCCGGCGAGAGCCCAGCGAAAGCGGGTCTCGCCGGAAGCGTGTCAAATTTTTCGACACGCTCAAAGGAGCGGTTTTATCCGCTCCTTTTTTTGTTACAGCGTCATGCAAAGCACCTTTGCCATCTGGCCGCGGGTCATATTGGCCTGGGGCGTTACGTAACCTCCGTCGCCGGAGATTATGCCCAGGGCAGACAGGACCGATACCGGTCTTTGTGCGTATTCTGAAACCGCATCCCAATCTTCATAATCTGTCAGCTCTGCTCCCTCGGCCTCATCCTTAACTGCTCCCCGGCTCTCCAGATACCGGTAAACAAATGTAAACCCCTGCTCTCTCGTGAGGTTTGACGAGGGCTCAAGGGTGCCCAGATCGGTT
>JAFYCQ010000103.1 GCA_017539635.1 Oscillospiraceae bacterium | reverse complement strand
GGTTTGACATGGCCGAGCACTCTATGTGCCAGCCGGGCCTGCCCTCGCCCCAGGGGGACTTCCACGCCGGCTCGCCGGGCTTTGCCGCCTTCCAGAGGGCGAAATCCATGGGGTCTTCCTTGATGTCGTTCACATCTATCCTGGCGCCCGCCTGCAGGTCGTCAAGGGGCTGGTGGGAGAGCTTGCCGTAATCGGCGAACTTCTTTGTGCGGTAGTACACGTCGCCGTTGGCCTCGTAAGCGTAGCCCCGGTCTATAAGCGTCTGTACGAAGGCAATGATGTCGTCCATGGTCTCGGTGGCTCTGGGGTGCACCGTGGCCTCCCGGACGCCTAAGCCGTGGGCGTCGGTAAAGTACTCCCCTATATATTTTTCCGCCACCTCCGCGGAGGATATACCCTCCTCATTGGCGCGCTTGATGATCTTATCGTCCACGTCGGTGAAGTTCTGGACGAATTTCACCTGGTAGCCGCGAAACTCCAGATAACGGCGCAGCACGTCGAACATGATTATGGGCCTCGCGTTTCCCACATGGATAAAATTGTAAACCGTGGGGCCGCAGGCGTACATGCGCACCTTCCCCGGCTCGATTGTGACGAAGTCCTCCTTCTGCATCGTCATGGTGTTAAAGAGCTTCATTCCTCTTCCTCCTTGATTATTCCCGACGCACTGAGACGCTTTTCCAGAATTTCAAGCTGCTCTCTCAAAGCCGTCAGTTCTATCTTTACGGGGTCGGGGACGCTTATCTGGTCCACGTTCCCCGCGTAATTTACCTTTTCGCCCGCCACGCGCACAACTCTGGCAGGGGCTCCCACGGCGGTGCTGTCCGGGGGTATTTCCTGGAGCACCACGGCGTTTGACGCTATGCGGCTGTTGTCCCCCACCTTGAAGGGACCGAGTATCTTGGCGCCGGAGCCTATCAGCACGTTGTTGCCAATGGTGGGGTGGCGCTTTCCCACGTCCTTGCCGGTGCCGCCCAGGGTGACGCCCTGGTATAACAGCACGTCGTCCCCCACCTCCGCCGTCTCGCCGATGACTATGCCCATGCCGTGGTCGATGACGAATCTCCGGCCTATCTTTGCCCCGGGGTGTATCTCAATTCCGGTGCAGAGCCTGGACCACTGGGACACCAGGCGGGCCAGAAACATGAATTTGTGATTATAAAGCCAGTGGGCTATCCTGTGGTCTATATCCGCGTGGACGCCCTGGTATAACAGCAGGACCTCCAGCTTTGAACGGGCCGCCGGGTCGCGCTTTTTGTAGGCTTCAAGTGTCTCGTTGAGTCTTTTGAACATCAGCTGTCACCTCCGGCCCTGCCCTTAAGGACGTGCTTGTTCTTTATGAAATACTCAGCTCCCGACCATACGGTGGTGACCAGCATGACGATGATGCACAGAGTGTTGAGCGTAAAACCGCCGAAGAGCACGATCCCGTGCAGGGAGCCCAAAAGCATGATGCAAATTGCCACGAGAGACGCGGCAGTCTTTATCTTCCCCGACCAGGCGGCGGCTATGACGAGCCCGCCGGAGGCCGCTACCATGCGCAGGCCGGAAACGGCGAACTCCCTGGCAATAATTATCATGGCGCACCAGGAGGGCATCTGCCCCCGGCCCACGAAAATGAGCAGCGCCGCCATTACCAGCAGCTTGTCGGCCAGGGGGTCGAGGAATTTGCCGAAGTCCGTGGTCTGGTTATAGTGTCTCGCCACGTAGCCGTCCAGATAATCGGTGAGGCTGGCGACTATAAAGACAATCAGCGCCGCAATATTGTTTTTTGCCGGCCAGATAAGCATTATGAGCACAAATACCGGTACCAGTATCACTCTGAGTACGGTCAGCTTGTTGGCTGTGTTCATTCGATGATCTCTCCTATAATATCGCCGTTCAGCATTCCGGTGAGCCTGAGCTTATAAAACTCACCCGGCGTGCCGCCGCCGAAAATGATATGCCCGTCTATATCCGGGGATTCGGCAAAGCTCCTGCCGAAGCTCCAGCCCATGTCCTCGTCCATCCCGTCGCACAAAACCTCCGCGACGCTGCCCAGGCGGCTTTCGGAAAATTCATCCATGATCCTGTCCTGGAGGGAGGCAAGCTGCTCCGCTCTTTTTTGCGCCGTCTCCGTTTCCGGGCGGGGCATGTCGTAAGCGGGGGTCCCCTCCTCCGGGGAGAAGGGGAACACTCCGGCTCTTTCGATTTTCGCTTCCTTCAGAAAATCGCACAGCTCCTCAAATTCCGCCTCGCCCTCACCGGGCAGGCCGGTTATCAGGCTGGTGCGCAGAACGACGCTGGGTATCTTTTCCCGCAGTTTTTTGAAAAGCTCCCTTATCTCCGCC
>JAFYCQ010000102.1 GCA_017539635.1 Oscillospiraceae bacterium | reverse complement strand
TATTGGCAGGACGACATCACTGAGCTCAACCGGGTAAACGCGGAGCTTTCCGAGGTGGGCGAGCGCCTGTCCGAGGAGGTGGAGCTTCTACGCATGGAAAACGAGCTGGAGGAGGAGAGAGCCCGCATTGAGGCCAGGACGAGAGTCTATGACCGCATAGCAGACGAGGTCAAGCCGCAGCTTGAGAGGATAGCGGAACTCTCCGCCCGGGCGGAGGGCGACCCGGACGCTTATGAAAAGAACATGGGGCTCGTGTGCCTGCTCGGCGCGTTTATAAAGCGCTATTCAAACCTCGCCCTGCTTACAGCGGACAGCCGCGAGGTGCCGTCGGAGGAGCTGCGGCTCGCCGTCGCCGAATCCCTGCGGCAGCTTGAAGCCCTCGGCATTCCCGCGGCGGTGACACTCTCTAAGCCCCGGCAGATACCGGCCGGAAGGGTCACGGAAGTTTATTCCCTTTTTGAGAGCCTTTTGGAGCAGTCTCTTCCGACGCTCAAAGGCGTCACGGCGGCAATAGACGAAAGGGAGCTGAAGCTCACCCTTGAAGGGGCGGAGGCAGTCCTCCCCGAAAAGGAAAACGCCGCAGCAATATTTGAGGACGGAGCGTCTTATATTCGCATCCCTCTTGCAGGAGAGGGGGAGACGATATGACGGGCTTTGCCGCTTTGCCTGTGGCGATACAGAATTTCGTCTGCTTCTGGTCGCTCTTTTTGTGCTTTATCTGCATTACCGACTGTATCCTGCTGTGGCGGCAGAGGAGGTACGGCCTTTTCGCCGTGGCGCTTCTGGATTTCCTCTGCGGCTATTTCTGCATCCATCTCTGCCGGGAACTCACGGAACTGCGGCTCCACAGGGCGGTCTTTCAACCGGCAGTTGAGCTTATGGAAATGCCCTGGGCCGTCTTTATTATCTGTATTCTGATATTCACCGCCGGGAGCATGGCGCTGTACGCCAACACCCGTGTCTGGAGACGGCGGCACATCTCCGCCGCCTCTATAAAGGAGAGCATAGACGGCCTGCCCGCCGGGATATGCTGCTTTACGGAAAACGGTCGGTGCCTTTTGTCAAACCACCGGATGAACGCCGTGTGCCGGGACATTTTGGGACGGGATCTGCAAAACGGCCTGACACTGGCCGAAAAGGCGCGGGAAAAGCCTGTTTTCCTCCTGCCCGACGGGACGGCAGTGTCCTTCCGGGAGCGGAAGATAACTTACAGAAAAGAGCCAATTTACGAGCTCATAGCCGACGACGTGACGGAGCTGTACCGCAAGGGTGAGCGCCTGCGGCGGGAAAACGAGCGGGCCAGAGCCTTGGGGGTGAGCATGAAGGCCTACGGCGAGACCATAGCCGACACCGTGCGCCGCCGGGAGATACTGGATGCCAAGATCTTTATTCACGACGAGATGAACCGAATGCTCCTTGCCACCCAGAAGGCGGCAAAGAGTGAAGACCGGAAGGAACGGGATGAAATACTCCGCATGTGGAGAGGCCGTACCGGACTTTTCAGGCACGACCGGAGCGGAGATGCCGGCAGCAGCGTCGTTTCGGACCTTAACGCCCTGGCTGCGGTCATCGGCATAAAGATCGATTGGGACGGCTGCCCCGATACGGAGGACAGGGAGGCTCTGCGCCTGTTTCTGATGGCGGCGAGGGAAGCCATGGCAAACGCCGCCAAGCACGCGGGGGCGGAGAGCATAACCATCGCCGTTAAAAATGACTCGAACACCCTCACCGCAGTCTTTACGAATGACGGAGAAAACCCCGCAGACTCCGTTCCGG
>JAFYCQ010000101.1 GCA_017539635.1 Oscillospiraceae bacterium | reverse complement strand
GCGCGGGAATATCTCGACTACGTATATACGGGGAACTGCTGATGAGGTATAACGGCATCGTAAAGGCGGTTTTTTCAGACCGGCCCAACCGCTTTGTCGCCCATGCGCTTCTCGGCGGCAGGACTGAGACCGTCCACGTTAAGAACACCGGCAGATGTAAAGAGCTGTTGATAAAAGGCGCGGAGGTCTATCTTGACCGGGCGGAAAACACGAACAGGAAGACGGCTTACGACCTGGTGGCCGTAAAAAAGTCCAACGGGCTTTTAATAAACATCGACAGCCAGGCGCCCAATGCGGTGGCAAGGGAATGGCTGGAGGAAAAGGGCTTTTCCAGGATAGTCCCGGAGTACGCCTACGGCAGCTCCCGGATAGATTTTTACCTGGAGCGGGATGAGGAAAGGTGCCTTCTGGAGGTCAAGGGCTGCACCCTGGAAATCGGCGGGAAAGGCTATTTCCCCGACGCGCCCACTTTAAGGGGCGTAAAGCACTTAAAGGAGCTCATAAGGGCGAAGGGCGAGGGGTACAGAGCCGTACTGCTTTTCGTCATTCAGATGGACGGGATATTCGAGGTATTCCCAAACACGGAGACGCACCCGGAGTTTGGGGAGGTGCTGAATGAGGCCGAAAAGGCCGGGGTGGAGGTCATTTTTCTGCCCTGCCATGTTGAGCCGGACAGTATCACAGCCGGGGAGGCGGAAATATGAAAAAATACAGCGGACTTGACAGGATACCGAACAGCGTTTCGCCGGAAACGCTGACGGAGGGCTGTCTCGTTCTGGAGGGCGGCGCCTGGAAGGGCCTTTACACCGTGGGTGTGCTGGACTTCCTTCTGGAAAACGGCATAAACTTCGACACCGTTATAGGCGTTTCCGCCGGGGCCCTGTCCGGCATGGGATATTTAACGGGGATAGCGGGCTGGAGCGCGAGGATAGACCTTGCCTACCGCCACGACCCGAGATATTGCGGGATACTGCCTCTTTTCACAGACAAAGGAGTAACGGGCTTCAGCTACCTTTTCGATAAGCTGATGAAAAAGGAGCACTTTGACGAAAAGAGATACAGCGATCCCGCCCAAAGGCTCATAGTCGCCGCCACCAACATGCTCACGGGCAAGATGGAGTATTTTGAAAAGGGCAAGTGCGACTTGAACCTCTGCGTCCGGGCCTCCGCCACGGTGCCTTATGTCTCAAAGCCGGTCATGATAAACGGCGTTCCCTATCTGGACGGAGGCTGCTCGGATAAGATACCCTACCGCTGGGCAAAGGAAAACGGCCAGAGGAACATAATAGTCGTAAAGACCCGGGAGCGGTCCTTCCGCAGAAAAGAGGAGGGCTCGGCAATGGCTCGGGCCATGTACCGGAAATACCCCGATTTCCTCCGTTCCTTTGAGGGGGCAAACCGGCGCTTCAACCTGATGTGCGACGAGATGGAGGAGGAAGAGAAAAAGGGCAACATTTTCATCATGGCGCCGTCTGAAAAGGTAGAGGGCACCCGCTTTGAGGGGGATATGGAAAAGCTGGGAGAATTATACTGGCTGGGCCACGGAGATATGGAAAGAGAGTTTGACAGACTAAAGGCATACCT
>JAFYCQ010000100.1 GCA_017539635.1 Oscillospiraceae bacterium | reverse complement strand
GACAACGTCACGGCGGGTCAGTATATGATCTTCCTGCTCAGAGCTCTGGGCTACGATTCCGACAGTGATTTTGAAATAACCGACGCCGTGAGCTTCGCCAGAAAGCAGGGCATAGAATGCTCCCTGTCTCTGAACGACCCCATGACCCGGGGCAAGGCGGCTCTTGCCTCTTACGACGCTCTGAACACAAGATTGAAGGGCTCCTCATTGACCCTTCTCGGTTTTCTCACTTCTACAGGCGTCATAAGCGCCGATGCCGCCGCCACCTACGGCGTAAAGAACAACTCCAGCCTTTCCGCCGCCGAGATCTATGAGAATTGCGCGGATGCCGTGTTTTTCATAGAGACCTACGACAAGAACGGCGAACAGGACAGCGCCGCCAGCGGCTTTTTCATCTCCCCTGACGGCGTCGCGTTGACGAATTACCACGTCCTCGAGCTGTCCCACAGCGCCAAGGTCTTTTTGGGCGATGATGAAGAGAACGGGTTGGACGTCACCGGCGTTTACAAATATAACGCAGATGAAGACTGGGCGGTAATTCAGGTCGCCGGAAAAGACTTCCCCTGCCTCGAGCTTAACACAGGAAATGTAAGGCCCGGCGATTGGGTCTGCGCCATAGGAAATCCCCTGCGGCTGCGGCACACCATGACAGACGGCATAGTTTCCTACATAGACCGCAACGTGGACGGCGTCACCTTCCTCCAGATGAGCGCCCCCACCTCTAACGGCAGCAGCGGCGGCGCCCTTCTCGATTCCAGCGGAAGGGTCGTGGGCATCACCCGCGGAACATTTTCAGAAAGCGCAAACCTCAACCTGGCAGTCCCCATCGGCAATGTCGATACCTCCACCGCCGACGTGAAGGCCGTGCCGGTCCGCGACATAACTCCGGAGCCGGAATTATACGTCATTCGTGACGGCAGCAGGATAAACAGTCTGACCCTTGAACCGGGCGAAAATGTTGTACTCCAGTTCTACGAAAATCTTATAAGCAACGTCACTCTGACCAAATACATCGACGACTACTCCATTATCCAGACCTACTGGGGCGATTGGCAGGACATACATACCGCCACAATGGAAATCTATGCTCTCAGCCGGGGAACCACCATGATGACCGTGGTAATGACCTACGGTGATGAGGAGCTGGCAAGAGTCGAACTGGAAGTTACCGTAATATAGTTCCGCATAAAAATAAGCGCCTCGGGCAATGCCCGAGGCGTTATTTTTATATTCTGTTATTCTCGGTCCTCTTCCGTGTCCGGAATGTCGATCACTGGGTCAGCGGGCTCCTTGTCGATTACAGGAAGCTCCTCCGGTTTCTCCGGCACTTCCGGGAACTCCATAGGCTCCGGCTCCTCGGTCTTTTCCGGGGGCAGCTCGCCGTGGTCGCAGAAGTAGTTGAACTTGTCGCCGTCCATGCTCTCGTTCTCCAGCAGGTATTCGGCAACTCCCTTGAGAATGTCAGCGTGCTTTGTGAGGATATCCACACACCTTTGGCTTGCCTCGTCGAAAAGGCTCTTGACCTCCTCGTCGATGACCGCCGCCGTCTCCTCGGAATAGCTCTTCGTCTGGCCGAAATCGCGGCCGATGAAAATGCTGTGGTCAGAGGAGTCGAAGGAGATGGGGCCCAGTCTTTCGCTCATGCCGTACTTGGTGACCATGGCCCTGGCAAGATTCGTGGCCGCCTGGATGTCACCCGATGCGCCGGTGGAAATGTCGTCCAGGAACAGCTTTTCAGAGGTGCGTCCGCCCAGGTAAACCACCAGGTCGTCGAACATCTCCTTCCGGGACTTGAAGGTGCGGTCCTCCTCCGGTCTCTGCAGCGTGAAGCCGCCTGCAGATCCGCGGGGGATAATGGTTATATAGTGCACCGTGTCGGCATGCTCTAAGAAGTGGCTTGCCACCGCGTGGCCCGCCTCGTGGTAGGCCGTGAGCTTCCGCTCTCTTTCGATGACCTTGCGGCTCTTCTTCTCCGGTCCCATGCTGACCTTGAGTATGGCCTCGTCCACGTCCGCCATGGTGATGAACTTCTGCCCCCGGCGAACGGCCAGAAGGGCCGCCTCGTTCAGCAGGTTTTCAAGGTCGGCGCCGGTGAAGCCCGGCGTGCCTCTGGCTATGGAGTTGAGGTCTATATCCTCCGCCAGGTGCTTGCCCCTGGCGTGTACCTTGAGAATGGCCTCACGTCCGTGGACGTCAGGCAGACCGATATAAACACGTCTGTCAAATCTGCCGGGACGCAGCAGGGCGTTGTCAAGTATATCCGCTCTGTTGGTGGCCGCCATGACTATGACGCCCTCGTTGTTGGAAAAGCCGTCCATTTCAACCAGAAGCTGGTTGAGTGTCTGCTCTCTCTCGTCGTGGCCGCCGCCTAAGCCGGAGCCTCTCTGGCGTCCCACGGCGTCGATCTCGTCTATAAAAATGATGGCCGGGGCGACCTTCTTGGCCTGGTCGAACAGGTCGCGCACGCGGGAAGCGCCGACGCCCACGTACAGCTCGACGAAGTCGGAGCCGGAAATGGACAGGAACTGCACTCCCGCCTCGCCGGCAACGGCCTTGGCGATAAGGGTCTTACCTGTTCCCGGAGGGCCCACAAGCAGCACGCCCTTTGGTATGCGGGCGCCCATGTCGATATAGGCTCTCGGATCCTTCAGGAATTGTACTACTTCCTCAAGCTCGGCCTTTTCCTCCTCGCAGCCGGCCACATCGTTGAATGTGACCCTGGTTTTCTCCTCGCTGCCCAGGCGTGTCCTGGCCTTGCCGAACTTCATGATGCCTCCGCCTGCTCCGCCGGCGTTTTTCATCATGTTGTACCAGAGAACGAAGAAAATGGCCATTATCACGAGGTAAGGCACGAAGCTCAGCCACCAGGGGCTCTGCCAGCCCTCCTCGTAGTTGTAGTCGGTCAGTATGCCTTCCTGCCTCTGCTGGGTTATTAGCCCGCCCAGATCGTTATAGAAGGCGCTGAAGCTCAGAAGGTCATGGGTGACCTCCGTGTCCCCGTTGTAAGGACTGCGGAGGGTCATATAGACTTTATCTCCCTCAAGCTTGAAGTACTCCACCTGCTCCTGCTCGAAAAGGCGGCACATCTCGGAGTACTCTATACCCGTGCTGGTATTCTTCTGGCTCGACAGCAGATATACCGCCGCCACGAGAATAACAAGGATAATGATATAAAATCCGATGTCCCTTTTTCTGTTCCGCGGGGAATTGTTAGGATTCAATACTCTCTCACTACTTTCTTTCTAATGATTTAATTGTATATCTCAGGCTTCAATATGCCGATGTACGGCAGATTCCTGTATTTTTCCGCGTAATCGAGGCCGTAGCCCACCAAAAACTCATTGGGTGAAATAAAGCCGAAGTAATCCGCCTTGACGTCGGTAATTCTCCGATCCGGCTTGTCTAAAAGCGTGCATACGGAAATGGACTCGGGATTTCTCTCCGCCAGGTATTTTTTCAGGAACGTCATCGTCACGCCGGAGTCAAGTATGTCCTCGACTACGATAACGTCCTTCCCCTCAAGGCTGCCGCCCACGTCCTTCGCGATGGTGACCTTTCCGCTGCTCACCGCGCCCTTGCCGTAAGAAGAGGCTGTCAGAAAATCGACGGAGCAGTCTAAGTCGATGCATCTGACCAGATCCGAAAGGAACACGAAGGCCCCCTTCAAAACTCCCACAAGAACAACGTTCTTTCCGGCGAAATCCTTTGTTATCTGCTCGCCTATCTCCTTTACCTTGGCCTTTATTTCGGCTTCCGTAAATAATATGCTCTCAATGTCTTTGTTCATTCTCTGCCTATCTCCCGACGGTTATCACCAAGACCTCGTCGCCCTCGGAAATCCTTCCCGGAAAAGCCTGCCCTATCCCGGCTACGGCCAGGATCCTTCTCTCGTCGGTTATGACCGGAACGGCAGCTCGGTGAACGGCGGGTATCTTTTTCTCTATAAAAAGCTTTTTCAGGGTCTTGCGGCAGCCGTTAACGGCTATCGAATCCCCCGTTTTTCTGGGCCTGACTGTTATTTTACCACAAACGTCATCATATTTGAATATAAAAGAATTAAAACTTTTGTTAATTTTCCGGTCAAAACGACGTTTTTCGCAAAAAATCCTCGTCCCGGTCTCCAAAACCACCTCTCCGTTTTCCGGCAGGAATGCCGGCGAGAAGGTCTCCTCACGCTTTCCGAACACCAGCTTGTCATACTCCCGGCGCACCGTCAGCCCGGGTAAACTCGTCTCAGCCGAGGGGTCCGGGGAATAAAGCAGCGCCAGAACGCTTCTTGTATGCGCCAGCGAAAGCCCCCCGCCGCAGATATGCCTCACGACCCGTGAGGAAACGGCCCCAGGCAGCTCTGCCAGTTTTTTTACCGGAAGAGACCCGTCGCGGTAATTTTCCTCAATGAAGGCCTCCGCCATATCGGAAAGACACTTTTCGTCCTCCCGGAGAAGCCGGGTCGTCCTCTCCGTCATGGTGAGAAATTCCGGGCTCATTTCGGTCATCAGCGGCACAAGAGCGTGCCTTATTCTGTTTCTGGTGTAATCGTCGGCGGCGTTGGTGGAGTCCTCCCGGTACGTCTGTCCCTGTTCCCGGAGATATTCCTCCACCTCCCGGCGCGTGACCGTCAGCATGGGGCGGATAATATCACCCCTCACGGGGGGTATGCCGGAGAGCCCCTTTGTCCCCGCTCCCCGCATGAGGTTCATCAAAACGGTCTCGGCGTTGTCGTCCGACGTGTGGGCGGTGGCGATAAAAGCCCCATGGGCTGCCTGACGCAAAAAAGCGTAGCGCAGGCGTCTTGCCGCCTCCTCTATCCTCTCCCCGGTCTTTTCCGCCTCGCCTTTTACATCTCCCCTGCCGGAAACGAACGGAACGCCGAGCCGGGTGCACAGGTCTTTTACGAACATCTCGTCACCGTCGGACTCTATGCCTCTTAAGCAGTGGTTGAAATGCGCGGCCGTCATGGCGATTTCCCGCTTTTCAGCTATACTGTCAAGTGCCAGAAGCAGACTTACGGAGTCCGCCCCGCCGGAAACGGCGGCCATAACGCGGCATTTTGCCGGCAGCATGTCAAAGCTGTCGGCAAAGGCCAGAAGCTTTTCCTCGAAGCTCTTACTCATCTTCTCTGTTTGAAAGCGAGGAGAAGGAGGTATATTCCGGATCCCACCTTAGGGGTATCATCCCCGTGGGACCGCGGCGGTTTTTCAGTACGATGCACTCCGCCACGTTGGGCGTCTCCGTCTCCTTGTTGTAGTAGTCGTCTCTGTAAAGTCCCATGACGATGTCCGCGTCCTGCTCGATAGCGCCGGATTCCCGGAGGTCGGAGAGCATGGGCCTCTTGTTGGGCCTGCTCTCGTTGGCTCGGGAGAGCTGGGACAAGCACAAGACCGGCACATTCAGCTCTCTTGCGGTTATCTTCAGCATGCGGCTCATGTCGGAGACCACCTGGGTCCTGTTCTCGCTGGTGTAGGAGCCGCTGCCCTTTCCACCGGAGCCCTGCATGAGCTGGAGGTAGTCGATGACTATAAGCCCCAGGTCTCTCACTCTCCTGCACTGGGCGTTTATGTCCGCCACGGTGACGGAGGGGTTGTCGTCTATGCGGATATCCACGCCCCCCAGCACTGCGGCGGCTCTGGCCATCATATCCCAGTCGGAGTCTGACAGTCTGCCGGTCTGCATCTTCTTGCTGTTCACCTGAGCAAGGCCGGAAAGGAGCCTCATACACAGCTGCTCCTTTGACATTTCCAGGGAGAAGATCGCCACCGTCTTCTTTGATGCCTGGGCCGCGGAAAGGGCAACATTCAGCGCAAGGCTCGTCTTGCCCATACCGGGACGGGAGGCTATGAGTATTAAATCAGAGCGGTTAAGGCCCAAAATATAGTTGTCGATATCAACAAGGCCGGTGGTGAGCCCCGGCATGGCGCCGTCTCTCTCGGCGGCGGCGGTGAGGTTGTCATAGACCTCCACCAGCACCTTGGAGATAGGCTCCAGCCCTCCGGTGGTCCTGTCGGCTCTGAGGGCATAGACCTTTTTTTCCGCCGCCTCCAAAATGTCGTCCGGCTCTCCCTCCGAGGCCGTGGCCATGCCGGATATCTCGTCTCCGGCCTCGGCTATACGCCGCAAAAGGGACTTGCCCCGGACGATCTCGGCGTACTCTTTTACATTTGCCGCCGTGGGGGTAATGTTCATGAGCTCCATCACATAATCGGCGGAGCTCTCGGCGTTATAGACGCCCTCCACCTTCATCTGCTCCAGAACGGTCACGGGATCGATGACCATGGAGAAGTTGAACATGGAGTAAATCGTCTGGAAAATATCGGCGTTTGCCTTTGTGTAAAAATCGTCGGCCTTAAGGACGCCGATGACATCGGGGACGCAGCGGGAATCTATGAGCATGGAGCCTAAAACTGCCTGCTCCGCCTCCGAGGAATGCGGCATCTGCCTTGAAAACAGCTCGTCCATAAAAAACCGTTATTTCTGCTCCGCCACAACTACGTTCACGGTGCCGTTTATCTCGTAGCCGAGCTTGCACTTTACCTCATAGGTGCCGAAGGCCTTTATAGGCTCCGGCAGCACCAGCTTGTTCTTTTCGATGTCGATGCCGTACTGCTGGGAAAGGGCGTCGGACACCTCCTTTGAGGTGACGGAGCCGAAGAGCTTCCCCGCAGACCCCGCCCTGGCGTAAATCTTTACCTGGCAGGCCTGGAGCTTTTCCGCAACGGCGTTTGCCTCGGCCTTCTCCCGCTCTATCTGGGCGAGTCTCGCCTTCTCCTGAAGGCGCATGGTGTTCAGATTGTCGGCGGTGGCCTCCGCCGCCAGCTTTTTTGGGAACAAAAAGTTTCTGGCATAGCCGTCGGATACCTCCACCAGCTGACCGGCCTTGCCCTTACCCTTCACGTCCTGCTTTAATATTACTTTCATCTTAAACCTCCAAAATCACTGTTCCTCGTGCTCGCTCTGAAGGTAGTCGTCAATGGCCTCCAAAAGCATCTGGACGACCTCCTTCTGAGTCTTGCCGTTTATCTGGGCTCCGGCGGTGGACTTGTTGCCGCCGCCGCCTAATTTTTCCACTATCATCTGCACGTTCACGTCTCCTATGGATCGGGCGGAAATGCTTATTCTGTCCCCGTCCGGGAACACTACGAAGGAGGCGTTTATGCCAAGTATGTTCAGCAGCTCGTCGGCGGCCTGGGCGGCGATTATCCGATCCTCCTGCTCCTCCGGGGCGGCAACGGTGATGCCCGCCTTGTATATCCTCGCCTTCTGCAGTACGGAATAGCGCTGCAAAGCTGTTTTCAGATCCGTCTGCAAAAACTTTTTGACCTCCACCGTGTTGGCGCCGGCTCTTCTGAGAAAAGCCGCGGCGTCAAAGGTGCGCCCGCCTGTGCTCAGGGTAAAGCTCTTGGTGTCCAGAACTATTCCGGCCAAAAGCGCCTCGGCCTCGTATCTTCTTATATCCGACGGCTCTGTAATATACTGCAGCAGCTCCGTCACCAGCTCAGACGCCGAGGAGGCGTAGGGCTCGTGGAAGGAAAGCGCCGCGTCCTGAATATACGTCGATGCTCTCCTGTGGTGGTCTATTACCGCCACACGGTTGCAGGATAAAAGCAGCGTCTCCGACTCCACCTGCTCCGGTCTGTTGGTGTCCACCACCACAAGCAGGCTGCCGCCGTCGGCCTCCACAATGGCCTCCTCCGCCGAGATGAAGACATCCTCGTATTCCGGGAGCGTCCGCATCCTTTCCACCAGCTCTTTGGCAAGGTTGCGCTCCAGATCTATGACTATCTTGGCCTTTTTGCCCCGCTTTCTGGCGGCGCAGCACACACCCACGGCGGCGCCCACGGAATCCAGATCCGCAGCCTTGTGTCCCATAACGAAGATCCGGGAGGCGCTGGAAATGAGCTCCGAAAGGGAGTTTGCCATGACCCGGGACTTGACCTTCGTGCGTTTTTCCAGCTGGGCCGTTTTCCCGCCGAAGAACTCGAAATTGTATTTGTTCTTAATGACCGCCTG
>JAFYCQ010000099.1 GCA_017539635.1 Oscillospiraceae bacterium | reverse complement strand
CCTTCCGAGACCGGCCTTTTCCACCTCTCCGGTGAAAATGGCGTCGCACTCCCTTAAAAGATCCAGCTTTTCCTTTGTTATCTCGCCCAGCACCCGGACGGCAAGGCCGGGGCCGGGGAATGGCTGACGCCAGATGAGCCGTTCCGGCAGGCCGAGGCTTTCCCCGGCGGCCCGTACCTCGTCCTTGAACAGTTCCCGCAGGGGCTCGACTATGCTCTCAAAGGAGATGTTGGAGGGCAGGCCGCCCACGTTGTGGTGGCTCTTTATGACGGCGGAGCCTCCCTTGCCGCTCTCCACCACGTCGGGGTAAATGGTGCCCTGGGCCAGGACCTCGACTTTTCCCAGCTTTTTGGCCTCCTCCTCGAAGACGCGGATGAACTCCTCGCCGATTATTTTCCTCTTCTTCTCCGGCTCGGTCACGCCGGCCAGCTTTGTGAGGAATCTCTCCTCGGCGTTCACTCTAATGAGATCGATGCCGAAGGAGTCCCGGAAGGTCCGCTCAACGAAGTCTCCCTCGCCCTTTCTCAAAAGCCCGTGGTCAACGAAAATGCAGGTGAGGTTTTTCCCCACGGCCTTTCCCAAAAGGACGGCGGCCACGGAGGAGTCCACGCCGCCGGACAGGGCCAGAAGCACCCGCTTTCCCGCAAGCTCTTTTCTGTATTTCTCCACGGCGCTGTCTATGAAGCTCTCGGTCCTCCACTCGGCCCTGCATTTGCAGACGTTAAACAGGAAGTTGGACAGCATTTTGCCGCCGTATTCCGTGTGGGTCACCTCGGGGTGGAACTGGACGCCGTAAAGCTTGCGCTCCTCGTCGCTTATGGCGGCGCAGGGGCAGTTTTTCGTAAAGGCGGTGATTTTGAAGCCCCGGGGCGCACGGGCAACATAATCCGTGTGGCTCATCCAGCAGACGGAAGACACCGGCACGCCGTCGAAAACGGGGGAGGGGACGACGGTCACCTCCGTTTTGCCGTATTCGCTGCCGTTTTCGGCGCTTTTCACCTCGCCACCGGCCATATAAGCTAAAAGCTGGCAGCCGTAGCATATGCCCAGCACCGGTATGCCGAGCTCCAAAACGGCGGGATCGTAATGGGGGGAGCCCGGGTCATAGACGCTGTTGGGGCCTCCCGTGAAGATGAGCCCCTTGTAGCCCCCGGCCTTTATCTCCCCGACGGATATTTTGTCGAAGTATTTTATTTCGGCATAGACGTGGTTTTCCCGGACCCGCCGGGCGATCAGCTGGTCATACTGGCCGCCGAAATCGAGAACTAATATCTTATCCTCCATAAGCTGCTCCTTAAAAAGCGGGCGTTCCGGCATCATCATGCCGGAACGCCCTTAGAAATCACAGACTTTTGGACAGTCTGTCCATGACCTCGACGTAGGCGTCCTCGGCGCCGCCCAGGTCGCGGCGGAAGCGGTCCTTGTCCAGCTTTTTGCCGGTGGCGGAATCCCAGAAGCGACAGGTGTCGGGGCTTATTTCATCAGCCAGGATTATGGTGCCGTCCGAGGTCTTGCCGAACTCCAGCTTGAAGTCCACAAGGGTTATGCCGCAGGCGGCGAAGATCTCCTTGAGCTTGTCGTCCACCATAAAGGCGTACTTCTTTATGGTGTCGATCTCCTCTTTGGTGGCAAGCTTCAGGGCCAGGGCGTGGTACTCGTTTATTAGGGGGTCGCCCAGGTCGTCGTTTTTATAGGAGAACTCGATGGTGGGGGAGTCGAACACCCGACCCTCCTCCACGCCGTAGCGCTGGGAGAAGGAGCCGGCGGCGATGTTGCGGATTATTACCTCCAGGGGGACTATGGAGACCTTTTTCACCACGGTCTCCCGGTCGTTGAGCTCTTCCACGAAGTGGGTGGGGACGCCGGACTTTTCCAGGATCTGCATGAGCAGATTGCTCATGCGGTTGTTTATGGAGCCCTTGCCGGCGATGGTGCCCTTCTTCTGGCCGTTGAAGGCGGTGGCGTCGTCCTTGTAGGAGACTATGAGCTTTTCGGGATCCTCGGTGGCATAGACCTTTTTGGCCTTGCCCTCGTATAATAATTCTTT
>JAFYCQ010000098.1 GCA_017539635.1 Oscillospiraceae bacterium | reverse complement strand
TCGCCTGCGGCAAGCATTAAGCGATCTCCTCCCAATAAGAGGCTATAGCAAAATAACCCTGGAAGCAAGAGACCGAGACGGCTGTTACAGTCGCCTCGGTTTCCTGTTTGTGAAGATTTACTGCCATAAATATTGAAATCCGTTTCTTAAAAAAGTATAATAAAATTTATTCAGCGACTGGGAAGGAGGCGGCAGACGTGTCGGACAATAATAAAAAAACACTTTTACTCACCGCAGCCTTTGCCGCTTTCGTGTTCCTGCAGTTCACAGTCCTGCGTATCTGCAACAGCGCGGGGGAGGGGTACCTCGACGTTTCCGGACAGGAGCAGGTGTATTATGCCCTCCAGGTCTTTGTTATAATCGGCTTTTTCGCCAACGCGGCAGTGAGGACGTTTGCCCCAGGGGACAAGGTCCGCCGGATTACCCTTGCCTGCGCTCTTGCCGGGTTTTTCATCGGCAGCGCCATACTGATATTCGGGAAAAGCAGCGGTTTTTATCTTGTCACCGCCTTTGCAACCGTGCTGTTTCTCGGGTTTTTCGGCGGGGCCGCTTATGAAATAATGAGCAGGGCCACGGCATTGGGCGAGAAAACCGGTTTCGCTATGGGTATCGGCTGCGCCGCGGCAGTTGCCCTGCAGTATGTTCTGCAGATCCAATGGGGAAAAACGGCTCTGCTGCCGGTTTTCATGCTGGCGGCATTCGTAATGCTCTCGTTTTTCCTGCTGAAATACCCGCCGGAAAAGTCAGTCCAGGCTGCTCCCGCGAACAGGGAGAAGACAGCACCGCGGCAGATCGTATTTGCCTGCCTTATAGCGGCGGCGCTGCTGTTTTTTGCCAGCTTTTACAACAATTACATACACCGCCTGCAGATAAGCTCCGGCTACGGCCAGTATAATGTATATAGCTGGCCACGGCTTATGCTGATCCCCTGTTATCTGTTTTTCGCCTTTATCGGAGATAAGCGACAGGGCAAATTCGTGCCCGTGGCGGCGCTGTGCATAGCATTGGCGGCGCTGCTCAACTCGGTGCTCACCGGCAGCGAGGGAGCATACGAGCTCAATATGTGCCTGTTCTACTGCGCTATAGCAGCGCTGGCATCCTATTATATTCTCGTGTTCTGGAGGATCGCTCAGGGTACCCGGCACCCGGCCCTCTGGGCGCCGATGGGCAGGGTGCTGGACAGCTTCAGCGTGCTGGCGGCTGCCGCTTTGAAGCTGTCAACTCTGCCGAGTACTGCCGTTTTGACGCTGAACATCATCGTTCTGGCCGTTATGATAGTGCTCATGGCGATAAACGGCGACTTCAATTTTTCCGTTCCCGAAGACAGGACGCCCACCCCGCAGGCCTCGCCGTTTGACGCGGAGGAGAGACTGAGCCGGCTTTCGGAGCGGTTCGGCCTTACGCCGAAGGAGACCGCCGTATTAAGGGAGCTGGTTTTGACCGAGGATAAGCAGGAGGCCATAGGCCAGAGCCTTTCCATAAAAAAGAGCACAGTTCAGTTCCACACCACCTCCATTTACAGAAAGACGGGCGCCTCCACCCGCTCCGGCCTTTGCGAGCTGTTTTACGGCTCTCAGGAGGACTTGTAAGGCTACCAACTCAAAAGCCCCTCTTTTTTCGTAAAAGAGGGGCTTTTTTCTGCGTTGCAGCCAAACCTCGGGGAAGCCATAGTATGCCTTTTCGCCACTTATATGGTATAATTTCATAAAATTCACCCGAAATCCATGGAGGTGCGCACCATGAAAACAGAAGTCGGAAAACGGACGATATCCTTCCTGCTGGTACTGGCCCTGTGCCTGACGCTGCTGCCGGCGACGGCGCTGGCGGGCAGCCAGGACTGGCTGGAGGCGATCTATTACGACAACAACCGCATGGAACAGTACGGCTACGGAACCAACGACGGTTATCTGATGATCGGCTCTGACGGAGCCGTCAGCTTTGACGTGTCAGGCGGCGTCTCCGTCTCGCAGAACTGTACCATCAGCGGCGTATGGCTGGTTGACGCGGAAACGGAGCAGGAGGCTTATAACCTTCTGAACTCTGCCTACGGCGGAACCAACCAGTGTCAAATACATAACATGGACTCCGGTTTCGGAGTTGAAATATATATAACCGGCATAAAGATACCCAACGCCTCTGCGGGCGAATACCGCCTCAAGGTGACGACCTCTGCCGGGTCATACGTTTCAACGGCTTACCAGGACGAATATTTCAGTACCGACGGCATAGTCCGCATTACGAAAGAAGCTGATACGCCGCAGCCGGCAGGTCAGCTCACGATCCTGAGCCCCTCAAATCTGCCCGGGGCCAAACAGGGCGAAGCGTACAGCGTCACCTTCGCCGCCACCCCTGCCGTGCAGGGAGATCAGGTCACCTGGTCACTGACCGGCGGCAGCATTCCCCAGGGGCTGAGCCTCACCTCCGCCGGAGTTCTCAGCGGCACTCCGACAGAATACGGCAGCTTCACTATGGTAATAAGGGCCACGGAAGCGGGGTCAGGTTACATTGAGTCCACCTTCTTCCTCAGCGTTTCCCAGCGCCCCACCGGCCGGGTGACCTTTGACCTCAATGGCGGCACGCCGGCCCAGGGAGCTTCTTACGATCCCGTTACGGCGGACATCGGCTCACCGATTACGCTTCCGGCGGCTCCGGAGCGTCAGGGCTTCCGGTTTATGGGCTGGTTTGCTGCCGGAGAGATCTATGAGCAGGGGAGCAGCTACACAGTAAAGGGCAGCGCCTGCCTTGTCGCCCAATGGCAGGGCGAGGAAATAACGCTGCATTTTCCCGCCACGGCTCCCGGCGTCTCGGGGGATATTTCACTTTACGCATATAAGGGCGGGAATGCGACATTTATCTGGTCGAAGCATTTTAATTCGGAAACCGACCTTGGCTCTCTTGATGCTCTGAATCTCTGGAAGCCGTCTATGCTGGGGTATGAAAGCCTTAAGCTCTTCGCGTATATTGACAACATGAGAGTCTGCATCGCCTCCTACACCGGAGAGATGACCGGGGATATAACCCTGGAGAAAGCAGATGTGGAATGGAAGCTGATAAAAGAAGTGATCGTAAACGGCGCCGACGGCCCCCTTGTCCCTGATAAGGATTACACCGCCGGCAGCTTGGAATACAGCGCTGGGGGAACAAGGCGTTATATTTGGCTATCCGGCGAACCAAGAATGGTCAGCGCAGATTCGACTGACTGGAAGATGAGCTTTTATAACTACTACTTATCAGGAAACGAAGCGTCCTATATCTACGATTTCACAAAGTACAAATACGACCTTACCGAGAACGACGGGCAGCTCACCCTTACGCTCGAGCCCATGGAGAAGGTGAACGTCACCGGCACCGTGACATACGGGGATGACGACCGGCCCATGGCGGGAGTGACCCTGTCCATCAGACAGTCCGCCGGCGGCAACAGCTGCAGCATTACAGCGGTGACGGATGAGAACGGCAGATATTCCGCGGAGCTTTACGCCGGAAAAACCGCCTATTACTACGCCTATTTTGGCGGCCGCAATATGAATATCGAGAGAGGATATACCCTCGAGGTCTCGGCAGAGAACAACACCAAGAATATACATATGGGCTCCGCCGTGCTCAGCACCAAGATTACGATAATCCCTGCCGAGGGGCAGGAGAAGCTTGCGATGCGCTATCTCGATGCCGCGCAGTTTTACGACGACCCGCAGGTGACCGTAAAAAGCGGCGACGAGGTTATCCTGAAGGACAGAGTTTCCAGGTATAACTTTACGGCAGAGTGGAATCTGTATCTGAAAAAGCTGGCGGGGGACGGCACTCTCACCGTGACTGTGGAGGACGAAGCCTATACCGAGAGCACGGCGACATGTGATTTCGCCGGCGGCGCCGGCAGCGTAAGTCTTACCACTACGTTCAAACCCGGCGTTATAATTAATCTCAATTCCACTGTCCTGGGCAACTACTACTTCATGTGGTTCGACGCCGACAATGCCAGCTTAGGTTATACGAATCCCATAAGAGTCGCCGACTGGGACAAGGATTTTGCCTTCGTCTGTCCCGAGAATGCATCGAAGCTCGTTATGGTGCCCTCTGTTTACAGCGACGCGAAAAACGCCGGAAGCTTCGACGATCTGCCGAATGAAGCCGTCACCCACCAGTGGAGCGTACACCCCACAGAGGGGGTCATTGAGGATCTGGGCGAATTGAAGCTCGACCGCACCGCCTCGGCAAACGCCCTTTACGTGACGCTGCCCAATTCCTCCATACATACGACGAGCGAGAGCTTCGTCCGCGCGGGTGAGATGCTTATTTTCACAGGCTCCATAGGCCTGGACGACAATCTGTCCGACGGGAGACTGCGGGATATTTATATCAGCCACGGCAACTGCACCTTCGGCGCCCTTGTAATAAACGGCAAGACCTATGAGGTAAAAGAGGATACGTTCGGCAGCCGCTTGACTCTGACCGGCAGGAACGACGACGTTATCGAGCTGCCCTGTGATTATACTCTGTATCTCTACACCGCGACGACACAGGATGACGCGGAGATAACCATAAGGGCTGAGGTGAGCTATACGGGAGGTCTGGTCCCGGGCCAGCTCGTGGGTACGGCTACGGTCAAAAAGCCCTCCTGCTCCATAGAGGTCTTCTCGGATTACGTATGCAGCGACACGGTAAAGGTGACCGGCACAGCCGGGTCGGGTGCTGAGGTGAGCATTTTCGACAATGGCAATTTCGTGGGCGCAGCCAAGGCCGACTGGTATGGCGACTGGGAGGCCGAGGTGTCCCTTTACCGCCCCGATCCCAACATAACGACGATCCACAACCTTACCGCCGTAGCCGCGACTTTGACCGCTCCCGAGAACCCGGGCGAAGGCATAGAATACTGGTTTGACCCGGATCAGTCATTAGGGGAGATCGATGAGGCGGAGTCAAATCAGATAACTGTAATTCACAACGCCGTCGGTCCTGAGCTCGTGTCCCTCTACATGCAGCATGATTCCTACGGAACGCCCACTATACTTCCTGTGGGCAGCAGCTATACAAAAACATATATGTATGACGTGAAGTTCGGCGCGGAGTTCAAAAACCCGGACAAGCTGAAAAAGCTTGACGGCTTCAACAGCGAGGTCGCTTTCAAGGTGTTTTTCAGCAACGGCAGCATCCTGTTTTTAGAGGGCGTCCGCT
>JAFYCQ010000097.1 GCA_017539635.1 Oscillospiraceae bacterium | reverse complement strand
TCCACCCTTCCGTGTCCGAAGGGGTGCTCCCTGTCCGGAGCCGAACCCGCCAGCTTGAAGCCGATCAGGGTTATCACCGAGGAACCGGCGTCGGAGAGGTTGTTGAAGGCGTCGGCGGTGACGGATATTGCCCCGGTGGCCGCGCCCACCAGATATTTGAACAGAAACAGAATGATGTTTATCCCGATGCCCGTAAAGGAGCACAGCATTCCGTAAGAGCGGCGCACCTTTGGGTCGTTCACGTTTTCCCTGTCCTTTATAAATAATTTCGCAAGCAGCGACAGCACTCCAAATACCTCCGCATGATTCCATATAAACTCTGCGATATGACCGGCGGCTCCTTCCGCCTTCGGCGCACCGCGGTCGGCAAGGGAGCGGCGCGCTCCTTTGCCTCTTTCATATCATATTATTATATGATATACTTTAAAAGTAAAAAGGTCAATATTTTTATACGAGTCCGTTTTTTGCCGGTTTTTTTCCGTTTCGGCGCTTGACTTTGAATCAAAATTGGTGGATAATTATTTGATTTTATTGAATTTTACCGGAGGCGATCCGAATAAATGAAAAAAGCGTGGCTGATACTGGAAAGCGGTGAAAAATTCCGGGGCCTGTCCATGGGTTCCGAGAAGGATGCCGAGGGCGAGCTCATTTTCACCACCTCTTCCGAATACTGCTCAACTCTGACAGACGGCAGGAATGCCGGAAATCTTATAATCTTCACCTTTCCCCTTCTGGGGAATTACGGCGTGCCTGAGGGCGATCTGCCCGAGGGGGGAGTCTCTGCCGCCGGCGTTATTGCCAGGGAGATATGCACCACCCCCTCGAATTTCCGCTGTGCCGAGCCCTTGGAGGAGTACCTTAAAAGAAACGGGATCCCCGGCATCCGGGGCATAGACACCCGGCATCTCACCCAGCTTCTGAGGGAAAAGGGCACGGTTCGCGCCGCCATAACCCACAATGAGGAATTCACGTTCTCAAAGGAGACTGCCGACCTGGCCGCCGCGGCCTCCTGCAAGGCTCCTTTCACTATGGGCAGCGGCAGAAAGGCCGCCGTTCTGGACTTGGGCTGCGGAAAAGCCGCCGCCGGGGCCCTGTCTTCCTTAGGCTGCGCCGTCACGGTCTTCCCCTGTGACACACCGGCGGAGGAAATCCTCTCCGGCGGCTTTGAGGGCCTCGTCATTTCCGCCGGACCCGGCGACCCGGAGTATTCAAAGGGCCGTACAGAAAACGTCAAAAAGCTCATGGGAAAGCTCCCCATTATGGCTTTGGGACTGGGACATCAGCTCCTGGCCCTGGCCCACGGAGGCAGGACGGAAAAGCTCACCTTCGGCCACCACGGCGGCAGCCCCGTGAGAGAAGAACACACCGGCCGGGTGCTGATAACCGACCAGAACCAGCTCTGGTGCGTCGCAAAAAACAGCGTTCCCGGCGCAGTCGAGACTTATGTAAATCTGACTGACAACACTACGGAGGGGCTTTGCTACCCTGAGGAAAAGGCCTTTTCCCTGGAGTTTTACCCCGACGGCCACTTCGGCCAGGAGTATTCCTATGAAAAATTCATCGCCATGATGGGAGGTGAGGACTGATGCCGCAGGATATGACAGTAAAAAAGGTGCTTGTAATATGCTCCGGCCCCATAGTCATCGGCCAGGCGGCGGAATTTGACTACGCCGGCACTCAGGCCTGCCGCGTCCTGAAGGCGGCGGGAGTAAAGACCGTGCTGGTAAACTCCAATCCCGCCACCATAATGACCGACAAATCCATGGCCGACGAGATATATCTTGAGCCTCTCACCCTCGCCACCGTAAAGCGGATAATCGAAAAGGAAAAGCCCGACAGTCTTTTAGCCGGTCTGGGCGGCCAGACGGGCCTTACCCTGGCCATGCAGCTTTCGG
>JAFYCQ010000096.1 GCA_017539635.1 Oscillospiraceae bacterium | reverse complement strand
CACGAGCCCCGTAACTATGGGAACGTTGACGGCGACGCCGTCTTTGACTATAAATACGTACTGCTCGTCTCCGCTTGTCAGAATGGCGTTGGAGGGGACGACCACGGCGTTTGACGAGGTCTCGGTGGCGAAGGTCACGTCGGCGAACATGCCGTCCTTGAGCCCTTCCACGGTGGAGGGGACGACTATGGTGACGCCGTAGAGCTTCGTCTGCACGTTGGCGGTGCGGTCTATGGAGCGCACCGTGGCGATGAAATCCCTGTCGGCCGCGCCCACGTGGACGTTGGCGACATCCCCGGCGGTGAGGCGGGAGACCACGGCCTCGGAGACATAGACCATTATCTTCATCTGGCTGACGCCGTCGATGACCGCCACGGGATAGGAGGCGGAGACGTAGCTCCCCTTTATGGCGGAGAGGCTGGAAACGACGCCGCTGACGGGGGAATTGACGTTGCCGTAGGAATCTATGTTGTCCATTACCGCCTCGATCTGCTCCAGATTCGCCTTCGCGTTCTGTATGCCGGCCTCAAGCTGGGTAAGGGTGGTATCCAGCTGGGCAATGGTGGAATCGCGCTGGGCCTGAGTGGAATCGAGCTGGGCAACGGCGGAGAGATACTGGAGCTCGGCGGAATCCACCTCAAGCTGTGAGGCGGCGCCGATGGCCAGAAGGGCCTGATTGTCCTTCCAGGCCTTTTCGTACATGGCTATCTGCTTTTTCAGCAGATTCTCCTGGGTGTCGAAATTTGCAACGGTGCTGTCGTAGCTGGAGCGGGCGCTCTCATAGCTGGAAACGGCGCTGTCGTAGCCCAAAGAGGCGGCGTTGTATGAGGAAAGGGTGGAATCCAGCTCCAGGGTGCAGATACGGGCGCCCTTCTGGATCTCGTCGCCCACCTCCACGTAAACGGCGGTGCATTTCGCCGTGGCGGAGACGTAAATGGAGGTGCTCTCATCCGTCTTGACGGTGCCGGAGACCCGCAGCTCGCTGGAAAGATCCTGGCGATTTACGGTGGAGACCTGAACGGCCGTTTCGGTTTTTATTTCGGTTTCCTCTCCCGTCTCCTCGTTTTTGGGATCGGAGAAAACGCCGCCCTCAAAAAGAGAGCAGGAGCATAAAGTGAGCAGCAGGACGGCCGCAATAACAGCGGCAGTAAGCTTTTTCATATCCCGCACCTCCTTAGTTGACTATGCCGTATTTTACGGCGGCGTTATAGTTGTGATAGGCGGAAAACAGATCGTATTTCGCCGTGGTGACGTTGTCCTTTGCCTCGGACACCTCGTCCTGCGAGGCCAGCAGAGCGTTCTTTGAAATGCTGCCCTGCTTGTATTTGAGCTCGTTTGCCTCGTGCTTGGTCTGGGCAAGGGAGAGGGCGGCTTTGGCCGCCTCCAGCGCCTGGGCCTTGTCCTTCACCTGGTAATAGAGGAGGTTGAAGCCCAGCTCGAAATTCTTGACCGTGCCGTCATAGGTGAACTTGGCCGAGTTATAGGTGTGGGAGGCCTGCTGCACCCTGTAATTCGTGGGGGAATAGGAGTTGCTCTCCGCGATCTTGTCGTATTCCTTTTTCGCCTGATCGACGGAGTCCTTGGCGCTGGCTAATTCGTAGCTGACCTTTTTGGCGTTGGTAAGGTCGCTCTGGAGGTTCATGGCGTCAAGCTGCTCCTTTGTCACCTCCGGCAGGGAGGAGGTGCCCAGGTCTCCGGATATGTTCTTTCCCACCATGACCTCCAGCTGCATGGACAGGGTCCGTATGTTCATCTGAAGCGTGGCCAGTCCGGATTTTGCCGTGGTGAGGCCGCCCTTTGCCTGGGCGAGAGTCAGGGCGGAGATCTGCCCCAGATTTGCCCGAAGCTCCAGCTCAGTTATCGTCCGCTCCAGGGCCGCTATGCTGCGCTTCAGGGCCGACTCGCTGACCTCTAAGCTCTTTACGCTGATGTAAAGCGTCTCTGCCATGACCACGGTCTGGTTTTCGGCGGATTTGAGCTGCATTATTATGAGCTCATTGCTCCTCTGCATGGAGCCGTCCCTTATGCTGTCCATAATTTCCTCGCAGGACTTGTAGGCAGACTCGAGGCTGCTTATGGTGGAGGCGGCGTTGGCCGCTATGTAGCTGTTCAGGATGGCGGAGGTGCCGGCGGCGGCCGCCGCGCCCACCGGGTCTTCCCCTGTGGGGTCGAGGGCGGCATTTGAAATCGTATCTATGGCGTAATTTACGTTTGTGAGGAGGCTTTCAAGCTGGCTTTTCATGTCAAGGGCGGTGTACCAGCCGTCGAAGGCCTCGTTCTTTATGCTCTCGTAATCCAGCTCCTCCAGCTGGGCGATGCTCTCGTCCATGGCGAGGATCGCGGGGTAGTTTTTCCGCATGAGGGAATCGATGCTGCCGTAAACAAGAGTGGCGGAGGTGTCATCCCCGTCCTCCGGCGTTGCCAGAACGGAGGCGCTGCCGAAGATCAAAGTGACCGCCAGGGCGAGGCAAAGTACTTTCCATCTGTTTTTCATGGCTCCTCCTTCCCCGATGCCAGGGCGCCGAATTTGATGATGTCGATTTTTTCCGAAAGGTCGTTTCTGATCTCATTCCGGGCCTTTGTCCCCCGCAGCACCCCCGTCACGGCGCAGACCATGGCGGAGAGCAGCAGCTCATTCACTCCGGAGCGGAAGGCGCTGTCCTGCTTGCGGTAGCCGGAGCCGTTCATCAGGCTCTGAAACTCCGCCAGCTCATTGAAAAAGCTGTCGCCGAACAGCATGAGCTGAAAATCCAGCTCCGGGTTCAGCTCGAACAGCCTTATCACCTCCGCAAGCCGCGGGGCCGGGACGCCCTCCTCGGTGACAAGGGCGTCGAAAAAGAGCAGGCAGGCCTCAAAAACATCGCCCCGGGTATCGGAAAGCAGCTGGCTCATAAAGGCCTCGTATTCCCCTCTCAGGCTCTCGGGCAGGTAGAAAAAGAGGTCTTCCTTGTCTTCAAAATACTGGTAGAAGCTGCCCCGGGGGATATTTGCCGCCCGGATTATACTGTTTATGGAGGCCTCCGACAGGCTCACCCGGGTAAATTCGTCCCAGGCGGCCTTAATAAGCCGGGCGCGTTTTTCCTCCGGCAGTCTGAAAAAGGTGGGTTTAGGCATGTGCTCACCTCATACAACAATATGACAACGTGTCATATATTATATCCGTCATAGGCGGGGTTGTCAACAGGTAACCGGACTATTAATTGGCAGATTATCTTGATTTTTCCAATTTAACGTGATATAATCTCTGTGACCCTAACTAAACAAGAGGAGGATAAACCATGAAAATAAGCAACAAAATCGCGGCTCTGCTGCTGGCTGTGCTGCTCATTGCGTCCTTGGCCGCCTGCGGCGAGGACAGCACCCAGAACAAAATGGATGCGCTGGTCGGCACCTGGAAGCTGAACGAATACTTTGACGCAGACAACACCCAGGCAATGCTCGAGTATTTCGGCTTCGACGACGAGGAGCTGGAGTACGCAGACCTTGATGGAGTTTACCTTGTGAAGCTTCTTATCCTCAACGAGGACAAGAGCTACAGCATGGAGTATGACGTGGACGCCAGCGAGGCCGCTCTCCGCAGCTATGTTGACAGCTACATAGGCAAGCTCTACGAGCAGAAGGACAACCTCACAGCTATCTACGGCGATGAGATCAACGAGTGCGAGACCCTTGAGGACTTCCAGTCCTTCTACGCCTGGCTCTATGATTACGACACCTATGAGGATTACCTTGACGCCGTGGTGGACGGCATGAGCGAGGGCATGGAGCTTACCGACAACGTCTCCGAGACCGGCGTTTTCCAGATCAAGGACAACACCCTGGAGATGAAGGTGGATGGAGAATCCGAATACGAGTACGTGGACTACGCCATTAACGGCAGCCAGCTGAGCATAGAGTACTCCAACACCACCGAGGTCTATACCAAGGCGTAAAAAGCAGATTTGTCATAAAAGCCGCCGGATTTGATTCCGGCGGCTTTTTATGTTGAAAATGAGGCGGTTTTGTAATATAGTAATGAAAAACCATATTATAAGGTGAGGAATATGAAACGAAGGATCATCGCGCTGGCAGTCTGTGTCGTTATGTGTCTGTCGCTGTTTTCCGTAAGCGCTCTGGCAGCGCGGGATACGTCATTGGAAGAATCCATGGCGCGGGACTTAAAGACGCTGGGACTTTTCAAGGGAGTGTCGGACACTGATTTCGATTTGAACAGAGCGCCCACAAGGATAGAAGCGCTGGTAATGCTCATAAGGCTGTTGGGAAAAGAGGAGGAGGCCCTGAGTAATGCGTGGCGGCATCCCTTTACCGACGTGCCGGGCTGGGCGGACAGATACGTGGGATACGCCTACAGGATGGGGATAACCAACGGTATCTCCGAAACACAGTACGGCTCGGGAAACGCAAGCGCGGCACAGTACCTGACCTTTGTGCTGAGAGCCCTGTATTATTCCGACAAGGACGGCCGGGACTTTACCTGGGACAAGCCCTTTGACCTTGCAAAGAAGGTCGGTATTTTACCGGATATGGTAGATACGAATGATTTTTGGCGTGCCGACGTGGTAACGGTGTCTTATGCCGCTCTTTCGGCTTTTATAAAAGACAGCAAAGCCATACTTGCAGATGTGCTTATAGACGCGAAGGTCTTTACGGCCGATGAGTTTCTGGCGATCTATCGGGGCGTTGAAATATTCGGGAGCGAGAGCTACAGGGACAGGTACGAGATCAAAACGGTTCATTACGAATGGGAGTGGGACGGCAGAAGATGGGGATATGACCTGCCTATACCGACATTCACCGTCGAATACTACAAGGAGCTTGAGCGCGACCCGTCTTCCATAAGGACCGGCTACTCCTCGTATGTGAATGATACTATGGACGATAAGTATCT
The DNA here is from genome assembly GCA_017539635.1 of Oscillospiraceae bacterium. Lineage (GTDB taxonomy): Bacteria > Bacillota > Clostridia > Oscillospirales > Oscillospiraceae > RGIG6969. The sequence continues at coordinate 1,094 of JAFYCQ010000096.1, read as the reverse complement.
GGAGTCCCTGGCCCAGGTGTTTATCAATACTGTCGAGTCGTACGGCTATGATTCCAAGGACGAGGCTGTTTATATGGCGATATGCTTTGTGCAGGCCCTGGAATACATACCGGATGACAAAACCCTGGAATATGATTATCCCAAATACCCCCTCGAGACACTTTTCGACGAGGGCGGAGACTGTGAGGATACCAGCATCCTGCTGGCCTCCCTTATCCGGACGATGGGCTACAGCTGCTGCCTTGTGACTTTTAAAAACCACATGGGAGTAGGCGTGCTGGGCTCCGATGATTTTGGCGGATCTTATTATGAAGTTGACGGGAAGAAGTATTATTTTGTAGAGACAACGGGAGAACGCTGGGAGGTCGGCCAGCTGCCGGAAGAACTTAAAAATGAAACGGCTAAAGTTTGGCCGGTTTGATGAGATTGAATATAAACCGCTGCGCCCGGAGCATTTCCGGGCGCAGTTTTTTCTTGACTTCCGGCGCTGCCTGTGGTACTATTTGTATAACAAATCATACTTTTTGGAGGAATTGCCATGAAGAAAACGCCAAAAGGTAAATACGCCTGGACGGTCACCGTCGGGGAAAAGGGACAGATCGTCATTCCCCGGCAGGCAAGGCAGATTTTCGGCATAGAGCCGGGGGACAGCCTCATACTGCTGGGGGACGACAAGCGGGGCATAGCGATCCCGCCCAAGAATACCTTCGCCGAGCTGGCGGCACGAGTGTTTACGGAGGATACGGAATGAGCGCGGCGCTGGAAATAGCCGGCCTTGTAAAGAAATATCCGAAATTCACCCTGGGGCCCATATCCTTTGAAGTACCCCGGGGGAGCATCACCGGCTTTATCGGCCGGAACGGAGCCGGCAAGACTACGACATTGAAGGCCATACAGAACATCATCCACCGGGACGGGGGAGAGGTGAGGTACTTCGGCCTCGACATGACGGACTGCGAGGGGGAGATAAAAAAGCGCACGGGCTTTTCCTCGGGCGCGGTGGCCTGGTATCCCAGAAAGAAAATATCCCTGCTGCTGGACGTGACGAAAAGATTTTACGACAACTGGGACGAGGAGGCCTGCCGGAAGTATCT
>JAFYCQ010000095.1 GCA_017539635.1 Oscillospiraceae bacterium | reverse complement strand
GCGGGCTCCTTTTCAGGATTGCTGCTGATGTTCACGTTCACCCGGCAGGCGGCAAGAGCGCAGATAAGCAGAAGGCAGATCACTATGCAAAGAAATTTTTTCATTTTATCGTTCCTCGATCGTTAATTTATTACCGCTTGTCTCTGTCAATGAACTCCAGGGCAACGACGGCGGCGATGGCGAAAATGATCAGCAGCGCAGCAATAGCGGCCCAGTTCATAAGTACCACGGAGGGCTCGGAGACGTATGCGGCTTTTGCGTTGTTCTGTCCGGACCAGAGCAGGAACGAATCACGAAGCCCCTCGGATTCCACCTTGACGAGTATGTCCTTCAAAGGCGTCATGCCCTGATATTCCAGATCCTTGAAGTTCACCAGCATGTTCCACACGGAGACCATGGGCTCCTCGTTGTAGCGGCCTATTGAGCACAGGGCGTCCATGCCCCAGTGAGAGATCGTCAGATATTTGAGCTTGTCTGCAAATCCGGAGAGGTTGAAAAAGCCGCCGGAAAATACCAACTGGAATATGAGCAGGAAGGGCATGGTCGTCATTGCCGTGGTGGTGGTGCGCACGATGCAGGAGACCATCAGCGCCATCATGTCCGCCGCGTATGTGATGAGCAGCAGGGTAATGGCCACATCCAGCATGCCCCAGGATGTTATGATACCCTCGGCGGGGAAATGCACGCCCGTGACATGGCAGATGATCATAGTCACCACAGTCTGGGCCGCGCACAGTATAAGCTGATAGATCATCTGGGATACCACATAGGAGGACATGTGCAGTCCGGCCCGGTGCTCGCGCTTTATTATGTCACGCTCGCGGCAGACCGCCTGTATGGAGTTGAAAAAGCCGTTCCAGATACAGACGCACACCAGAGCGAAAACGCCGATCTCCGTTCCCTCCTGGGTCTGGAAGAGGTTCGCGCCTATAACGAAGGTCACGACGGCGGCGATCACCGCGCCCATGGGCAGTATCTTCCAGTCGTTCTGGAATACGAACATGCGCAGGAATTTGCCTAAATATATGCGGACCTGGATCAGGCGGCCCGTGTATTTTAATTCCTCGTTCTTCACGATGCTGCGCCTCCTTCTGCTCTTGCGGCAAGCCGCGCGTATCTCTCGATGCACTCGTCGGCCAGGCCTTCGCCGCCCTCCTCCTTGCGGTTGACGCTCATAACGATCTCTTCCATCGTATCCTTGCCGAAGAACTCGCGGGCCTCCTGGGGAGAGCCGTAGAAAGCAAGGCGTCCCACGCGCCCGGAGTCGCGCCCCAAGACGATGACCTTGTCGAACAGGTCGATGACCCGGTCGGGAGTGTGGGTTATGGCTATGACTATCTTGCCCTCGTCGGCAATGGCCCGGAGCTTTGTGAAGATCTCCCGGGAAATGACGCCGTCAAGGCCGGAGTCCGGCTCGTCCAGTACGAAGAGCTCAGGGTCGGTGACAAGCTCCATGGCGATGGATATGCGCCGGAGCTGGCCGCCGGATTTTTTGGAGACGAGGCCGTCGCTGCCGGCGGAAAGGCCCAAAAGCTCCATGACCTCCTGGGTTTTCGATTTGCGCTGGCTGCCGGTGAGAGATTTGGGCATACGCAGCCGCGCCGAGTCGTTCACAGTGTGCATGACGGTGTCGGTGCCCCGCATAAGGTTTTTCTGGGGGACAAAGCCGATGCGGTACTTCATCTGACCGTAATCCCTGTAAATGTCCGAGCCGTTCAGCTTCACGGTGGCGTTGGCCTTCTCGTAGCCGATAATGGCGTTTACAAGGGTGGTCTTGCCGGAGCCGGAGCCGCCCAGAAGCAGCACAAAGGAGCCGTTGGGTATGTCAATGGCGATGTCTTTAAGCAGATACTGCTTTTTTCCGAAGCTTGATACCGTGCGGTCCCGAATCTCAAAGCTCAGCCCCTCGTTTTTAAGGGCGCGGACATTTTCCTCCTCCGTGCCTTCCAGCTTGGCGGGAGCGGTGCCGGCCTCCCAATCCTCGGTAAAGCTCGTATTCTTGGGCTGAAATCTCTTTCCGAAGCCGATTATCAACAGGGGGAGCCACTCGGCTATCAAAAAGAGGATTATCCAGAGCTTGCGCATACCGAATACGCGGGTGAGCCTCATATATATGCGGATGCTGTAAACATAGATGAAGACCAGCAGCACAAGCGCCAGAAGAGAAAGGGCAAGAAGGAGCTTTTCGTTCATGTTGTCAGTCGTAATGACGTCCAGAATGAACGTCAGCAGCTCCAGACCGCCGCAGATGGCGCCCTCCCGGGGCATGTCCACGCTGGCGCCCAGCGCATAGAAGCGCAGGCCGGGCAGCCAGACCATCCAGCGCCTCTTGAACGCCAGCTTGCCGGTCACCCTCCAGAGCCCTATGGACATGAGCAGCCAGAAAAGCACGGACTGTCCAATGCTGACCCAGGAATCCGAATCTAACATGTTTACCACCTCTGTAAAATATTTTTGCGCCAATGATCCCGTTGCATTTTTACTCAGCAGTCGATCACTTTTTGATAGCAGTCCCGCATCTCCCGGCTGTAGCAGCTCATTATGACCTCCATGGGGTAATCGGGGTTTGCCGAGAGCCAGTCAGAGACCGTTGTCAGAGCTATTTTCGCCGCGGCCTCCTTAGGGTAGCCATAGACCCCGGTGGAAATGGCGGGAAAGGCGATGGTGTGGATGTCGTGCTCCCGGGCCAGGTCCAGCGAGTTTCTGTAGCAGCTTGCCAGCAGGACGGCGTCCTTTTCCCGGCCGCCGTATATGGGCCCCACCGTATGTATGACGTACTTTGCCGGCAGGTTCCAGCCGCCGGTGATCTTCGCTTCGCCGGTATTGCAGCCGTTAAGGCCCCGGCACTCCTCCAGCAGGGAGGGGCCCGCCGCCCGGTGGATAGTGCCGTCCACGCCGCCGCCCCCAAGAAGCGAGCGGTTTGCCGCGTTCACGATGGCGTCCACCTTCAGCTTCGTGATGTCGCCCACGTCAAAGGATATGTGCTCCATAAGTGCTTTTCTCCTTAAATACCAATAATAGTAATTTTACCATGACCGGGCCGGAAACACAATAACGGAGTTGCCGCAACTGATGATTTTTGAGGGGAGTTCGTCTGCTTTTTGTGAATTTAAAGACTTCCCCCTGGGGAAGATATCACAAGACGTCACCTTCCGCTCAGGGGGGATGCTTGGGTCATTTATCTTTGACTTCAAAAATTTCGATTGCCGTGTCGGTCACATATTCCGCCTTGAGCTTTGACAGCCTGGCATATTGGGGCTGTTTGCCGTGGGCGGCAAAGGCCTCGGCGTCGCTCCATTTTTCGACGAGAAGCAGCTCGTCGCTGCCGTCGGCGGGAATGTAATAGTCATATTTTATATTTCCCGCGTCTGCGCGGGAGGCGGTGTCTATGCCCTCCGCAATTATCATTTCCAGAAATTCATCTCTCATATCGGGCTTGCATTTGTAAACAACGTTCAGAACTATCATTTTATACACCTTTCTTTTGGCCGCCTTCAAGGCGGCTTGTTTACGGATCGTTCGTTCCGGCCGGCAGCGCCTCCGGTTTTCAAAGCTTTTGGATTTTTTCCATTATAGCATTACATTCGAGTATAGTAAATATATGTGAAAATACTTCAAATAGTTTGTTATGACGAGGGGTGTTCTTTCAACACTTGACAGAAGCGGAAACGGAAAGTAAAATGTAAGACGTTTTAGTAAATAATAGGAGGACAGCCTTATGAATATCGTGAAAAACCTTGACGGAAGCAAGCTCTCCCTGGCCATTGAGGGGCGGCTGGACACCACCACCGCGCCGGAGCTGGAAAAGGAGCTGGCCGAATCCGTCGAGGGTGTTGCCGAGCTGGTATTTGATCTGAACGCTCTGGATTACATATCCTCCGCGGGCCTGCGGGTGCTCCTGGCGGCGCAGAAGCGCATGAACAAGCAGGGGAGCATGGTGATCCGCAACGCCAAAGAGGACATAATGGACATTTTTGAAGTCACCGGCTTCTGCGACATACTGACCATAGAATAAGGCAGAGGATAAAAAACGGTAATTATAAAGGCCTTTCCCGCCGGGGAAAGGCCTTTATGTATGTCATTTTTCCTCAGATCTGCTTTTTGATCGTCAGGATGTTCTGTCCGTCCTCGCGGCGGTAGAAAATGTCGTCCATGCTCTTCTTGACCATGAAAATGCCGAGACCGCCGATGGCCCTGTCCTCAGCGGAAAGGGTCACGTCCGGGTCGTCCTTCTTTAAGGGGTCAAAGGGGAAGCCCTTGTCACGGAACTCGATGACGGCCTGCTTCGGCTCGTTCTCAAAGTAAACGGAGATGACCGCGTCGCCCTTGGAGGGGGCGTAGGCGTAGCTGGCTATGTTTACGAACAGCTCCTCCACGGCCACGTCTATCTGCATCTGGGACTTGGGAGAGCATTCCGCCTTTTCAAGCTGCTCGTCCACAAAGGCGAGCACGGAGGCGAGATTGTCCACGCTGGCCTCCACCGTGAGCTCTGCGGCGTTGCGGTTGTCAGCCTTTTTGCCGGAATAATAGAGACAGAGCATGGTGATGTCGTCGAACTGGGGCGCGTCACCGACAAAATCGTCAAGGCTGCGCTTTACCTGCCGGCAGACCCGCTCGCATGCGTTTTCTCCGGAGAAGTCTGCGGACAGGACCTGCAGCAGCCGGTCGTTGCCGTAAAGCTCCTCCGAGGAGTTGGTGGCCTCGGTGACGCCGTCGGTGTAAAGGAACAGCAGGTCCTCGGGCTCCAGATTAAGGATCTGCTCCCTGTAGCGGACGTTCTCCATGGCGGCCAGGGTGAGGTTTGCCTTCTGGGTTATAAAGGAGGCCTGCCCGTTCCTTATTAGGACAGGCGGATTGTGTCCTGCGTTCACAAAGCGCACAAGGCCGGTGTCCGTTTCCAGAAAGCCCATCCAGGCGGTGATGAACATTTCGGCGTCGTTGCCGTCGCAGAGCTTGTTGTTGGAGTTCGTGAAGATGTCGGCGATGCCGTCGCCCCGCTCGGCGTAGTCCCGGAGGACGGTTTTGCCCGTCATCATGAACATGGCGGCGGGGATGCCCTTGCCGGAGACGTCGGCAACAAGGAAAGCCAGTCTCTTTTCATCCAGAAGGTAGAAGTCGTAGAAATCTCCGCCCACCTCCTTGGCGGTGTCCATGGAGGCGAAGTGGTTGAAATCCGTCCTGTCGGGATAGGGCGGAAAAACGGAGGGCAGGGCGGACTGCTGTATGTTCTTGGCGAAGGCCAACTCCTGGTCTATCTTGGCGGAAGCCGCCGCAATGTACTGCTTCAGGGTGCTGACGGTGGCGTTTATGTCGTCCGAAAGAGAGGAAAACTCCACGTTGGAGCGCACGTCCACGGTCTCCTCCAGATCGCCTCCCGTTATCTTTGAAAGGGAGGAGTTGACCTTGTTTATGCTGTTTACCACCAGCTTCCGCACGAGCCAGAATATTTCGGCGAAGAGAGCGAGGAATATCACCACCTCAAGAATGGCGGTGATGCGCACCGAATGGTCTCTTTGAAGGACTATTTCGTTTCTCGGCATGGTGGCGATGATGTAATAGCCCTCGGTTAGCACGTACATGCAGGAGCAGGGCTCGCCATATACTAACGTCTGGAACACCTTTCCCTCGGGCATGGTGTCCCTGTCTATCATTATTCCGGTGATGGAAAGGTTCTTCCCCTCGTTCTTGTTGCGGTCGCTTACGATGATCCAGTCCTCGTCGGCTATGATGATGCCGCCCCCCTCGCCCACGTGGCGGTTCCTTGTCGCGCCGATGACCTGCAGGGAGATGTCCTTGTGAAAGGACTCGGCGTCGTAGGCCACCTGCACAAAGCCGCCCCGGTTTAGGCACACGGCGGCATACTTCCGCATGGTGCTGGAATCGTAGGATATGGGCTGATAGTTCTGCACCAGCTCCTGCTGTGAACCGGTCAGCAGTATCATAAACTCGGCAGACTGCTTTCCGCTGCGCATGTCGTAGCCCAGATAATCCTCGCAGGTGGACGCCGTTATTATGCCCGTCTCGTCGATTATGTTTATCTCGGCGATGTCGTACAGCTCCAAAAGCGCCTCCATGACGGCTTCGTTGACCCCGGGGTTGGCGTTTAACTGGACTGCCACGTTCCTGGTGATTTTGAGCAGGTTTGCGTCCGAGGCGTCCATGACGTCCTTCTGCACGTCCTGAATGTTGAGCCGCAGGAGATTGACTGCGCTGCGCTGGGAGGTACGGGTCTGCATCAGCCAGGAGAAGGCCATGGACACGGCAAAGGCTACGGCGACTATCAGCAGCAGCCAATGCAGAAAGGTGCTGGATATTGTTTTCTTATTCATGGCAGCTCCGATCCCGGCGTAGTCATTCTATTGTGAGGATATCTACGAAGCCCGTGACCTCAAATATCTCCATTATCTCCGGCTTCACGTTCCGGATGACCATCTGTCCCTGGCGGTTCATTGCCTTCTGGGCAGACAAAAGCACGCGGAGACCTGCAGAGGAGATGTAATCCAGCCCCGCAAGGTCAAAGGTGAGTTCGGTGAGCCCATCCACCGAGGCCTTGATCTCCCCGTCGAGCTGAGGAGCCGTGGTGGTGTCCAGCCGCCCCTCCAGGGCGATGTTGAGGGCGCTGCCCTCCCCGCTTTTGATTATATTCATAGCTGTTTCCTTTCTCTTGTTTTTCACAAGCCGGTTTTTTATCAATTACTCACTAATAATAAATGATTTTTTTATTTTTTTCAAGCGGTTTATACCGTTGAAAACATCTGTCGCGATACTTTTTTTAACGGTTCAAAATATTGATTTCGTGAAGGTTTGTTGTTATAATATAAAATTAACATTAGTATGCGCAAATCTGCCCCGGGAGAAATGACTATGGGCTTAAAAAACAGAAAAGCAATAAGAATACTGAAAAGAACTGTTGCATCGGCGCTGGCCGCGTGCGCGCTGCTGTGTCTCGCCGGCTGCGGGACCTCCGGCTGGAGGTACACGCCCGTTACGGACGTGAACGATCTGGAAGGCAGGCGGGTCGCCGTGCTGCTGTCCTGGGAGGCGGACTACTACCTCACGGGACGGGAGGATATGGAGATACTGCGCTATGACGCCGTCTCCGACATGCTCATGGCTATAAAGAGCGGTGTGGTGGACTTAATGGCCTTTGACGAGCTGGGAGCAAAAGGCGTAGTGGCGGGCGCCGAGGGCCTGGAGCTGGTGGAGGAGCCCTTCGGATACACCGGCTACACCCTGTATTTCGGCGGGGGCGAGGAGGCGCTGCGGGACGATTTCAACGCCTTTCTTGAGGAGTACAAGCAGACGGAAGCGTTCACGGACCACATGGAGAGGCTCCGAAGCTTTGACGGCGAAACGTACATCCCTCCGGAGATCGAGCTCACCGGCACGGGAGATATACTTAACGTGGCCATAGAGGGAGAGGGCTTTCCCCGCACGTTTATGGAGGGCGGCGCAGCTATCCCCACAGGCTTTGACGTTGAAGCGCTGGAATTGTTCGCCAATTCCCGGAATTATCAGCTTGTTTTTTACGTCTCTACCTATGAAAACATGGTTTACGGCCTTCAGTCCGGGCTATACGACGCAGCGGCGGGCTATCTGACCGACTTGAACGAGGAAGAGGCCATTGCCTCCGGGCTGCTGACCAGCGAAGCGCTGGATATCGTTCCCCTGAATTTTGTCCAGAAAAACCGGGAGACGGTAAATCTGCGCACGGCCGAAACGTGATAAAGGAGTGCTGGAAATATGGGTGAATTGAAATCCCTCCTGTATATGACCTTTATTCAGGAGGACAGGTACAAGATCTTTCTTGACGGTCTGGGCAACACGCTCCTGCTCACCTTTATAAGCTTTATCCTCGGCACCGCAGTGGGAATACTGCTCTGCTGGGCCATTCTTTCCGAGAATACGGCTGTGAGCAAGTTTTTTAGAAGGTTCCGGTCGTTTTTGATGGAGCTGCCCACCATGGTGCTGCTGATGATATTCGTCTATGTGGTGTTCGGCAAGAGCGCCATGCCTGTTTTCTGGTGCGTCATCGCGGGCCTTACGCTTAAAGCCGGCGCGTTTCTCTCGGACATATTCGAGTCGGGCGTCAACACCGTCTCCCCAGGGGAGATAGAGGCTACCAGGACTCTGGGAATGACCCGCTGGCAGGCGTTTCGCTACATAGTCCTGCCCCAGACGGTCTCCGCCGCTCTGCCCATGTATCAGAGCCAGTTCGTTTCCACCATGCAGGAGACCTCCGTTGTGGGCTATCTGGCCGTTGTGGATATGACCCGGGCGGCCTCGGTCGTCTCCAGCCGCACTCTTGACGCCGTGGTGGGGCTTGTTACGGTCACGGTAATGTATTTCATAATCGGAGCCATTATGAAACAGATATTCAGCCTGATAGTGAAGCGCTTCCACAGGGGAGGTGAGACGGCATGAGCGTTATAAAGATACGCAATCTGACAAAGCGCTTTGAAGATGCGCCGGTGCTCACCAACGTCAATCTGGAGATCGAAAAGGGCGAGGCGGTGGTCATCATCGGCGGCTCGGGGGGCGGCAAAAGCACGCTTCTGAGGTGCATGAACCGTCTCGTTATCCCCGATGAGGGGGAAATATACATAGACGGGGAAAACATCCTGGACAAAAACGCCGACATTGACGCCATAAGGCGGAAAATGGGCATGGTCTATCAGCATTTCAATCTGTTTTCCCATCTGAACGTACTGGATAATATAATACTCGCCCCCATAAAGGTGGCGGGTATGGAAAAGGAAGCCGCCGTGGCGGAGGCCCGGCAGCTTCTGGAAAAGGTGGGTATGTCCGGCCGTGAAAAGGCCATGCCCGAATCTCTCTCGGGCGGGCAGCGGCAGCGTGTGGCGATAGCCCGCACCCTGGCCATGCACCCCAGCGTCATACTTTTTGACGAGCCCACCAGCTCCCTGGACCCCACGATGGTGGACGAGGTGGAATCCGTTATAAAGCATCTCGTCTCCGAGGGGCTGACCTGCGTTATAGTGACCCATGAGATGCGCTTTGCCCGGCGGGTGGCCTCCAGGATCATTTTCATGGCGGAGAACAGGATATACGAGGAGGGGACGCCGGAGCAGGTCTTCGATCACCCCAGAAGGCCCCTGACCCAGAGGTTCCTGTTCCGCTCCAGAATGTTCGAGACGGAGATAAAGTCCGAAAGCCTCGACCTTTACGCCCTCGCCAGCGCCCTGCGGGCCTTCCTGAACAACTACGAGTCGGAGACACGGCAGGAAAAGCTGATCCTCGCCGTATGCGACGAGCTTCTGTATCCCGTTTTCCGCGGCGGGGAGGCCGAGGTTTCCTCCTGCAGCGTAAGACTGCTGTGCAGCGAGACCAGCACCCGGCACACCATGCTCATAAGCTTCAGAGGCATAGATTCCGATCCCCTCGGCGAGCCGTTTTTGGACGAACTCAACCTGCGGCTTCTGAACAATTACGCCGATTATGTTTTCAGCCGGAAGACCGAGACCGGCTGGGAGGTATGCATACAGATGTGATAAACGCCTTTACCGCTGCGACCACCTCGTTTAAGTGATTGTCGTAGCAGTGGGTGTCGCCTTCGATAATTTTAAGCTCTGCGTCGCTGAATTTTCCGGCGGCCGCCCTGGAATATTCCAGGGGGACGGTCCTGTCGGCGCTGCCGTGGACGATGAGGACGGGGCCCTTGAAGCTCCTTATCGCCGTGTCCTGGTCAAGCCGTCTTGCAGCGCGGACGTAATCGCCGCTTATTCTCCGGCCCGCTAATTCCAGCGTGTCCGGGATGTTTCCCGGGTCGAAGGAGGTGCGCAGGAGCTTTCCTCTTCTGGCCCCGTCCGTTATGCACAGGGCGGGGGACAGGGCTATTACGGCCCCGTAGTCGTCAGGCCTCTTCCCGGCTGCCAGAATGGCTGTCAGCCCGCCCTGGGAATGGCCGCAGATATAAAGCTCCGTCACGAAATCGAGAGACTTTGCGTAATCGGTGACGGCCATTACGTTATTCAGCCATTTAAGAACGTCGTGCTCTGAAAAATCGCCCCCGCTTTGGCCGTGGCCGTAAAGCTCCGCACGGAGTGAGGCGACGCCGGAATCGTTGAGGCCCCGGGAAACGGCCGCTATATGCCGCTCCTCCATATGCCCGGTGATGCCGTGGAGCACGATGGCCAGAGGGCACTTATTAAGTCCGGCGGGCATATCCAGCTTAAGGTGGAGCTTTATTCCGCCGTCGTTTATGTAAAATTCCCGGCAAAGATCCGGTAAGCGGCTTTGAGCCTGCATCAACGACACTCCTTTGGTTTATTATAACGATTATAACACTGCTTCCCGGTTTTTTCGAGGAAATACTTACTTATGGAGGGTACAATGAAAAAATTCAAAAGAACGGCAAGCTGTTTTCTGGCGCTGATCTTGCTCTTGTCGATGCTGCCGGCTCACGCGGCCTATGAGTCGGGGTGGGCGGCGGACATCGAAAGCATGCTCTCCGCCGGGCCTTATGTCGAGGGAGAGGTCATCGTGGGCGTGGAGCCGGCTTATGCCGACGCCTTTGACCTGGCGGCTGTTTTGGGCCTGCGGGAATCCCTGGACGGGGAGGATATAATGACCGTGCCTATGGAGGAGTCTGCCTCCGGCGAGGCGGTCTTGACCGTTATAAGCCGCCCGGACAAGACCACCGAGGAGCTGCTTTATGCTCTGGCAGGGGACAAACGTGTCGTCTTTGCCGAGCCCAACTATATCATGGAAAAACAGGAGCCGATATCTGACGAGGCCCTGACCGGGGCTCTGCTCCTGGCGGAGGAGACCGGGGCAGAGAAAAACGTCGTACAGGATAAGGTCGTCGATCTGACGCCTCTGCAGTGGGGGCCGAGGGCCATCCACACGCCTTCCTTCGGGC
>JAFYCQ010000094.1 GCA_017539635.1 Oscillospiraceae bacterium | reverse complement strand
GAACCTGTAATGCGGTGCGAAAGCGGATTATTCCGCCTGACGCTGTGTGCAGTGTAGCCTGCCTTGAGTGGAGCGTGCGGATACAGGTCAGGCGCAGGCCGTCGCGGCCGAGACGGCGAGGCGACATTGCCTGTTGAAATACGGTCTGCAAAAGAGGCTAAGAGACGGTTTGACTGTTGTGGAAAACACCTAGGCTGTTTGTGTTTGCGCCAAAGCGGACGGGGGATTGCAGTACGGACTGAGTGGCAGTCGGGTACCGGCGGCGGCAACGCGCCGGACGGGGCTTCAAAGGGAAACCGCCTGACCGGCAACGGGAGGCAGCCCCGGGGGAAATCCAACCCGTACCTAAGCCGTAAGATTTACTTCGTCCGCTGCCGCTTTTGTTTTGGGAAACGTTGATTAAATCAGAGCGCACGTCTTGACGGCATATTTTTCGTCTGATATTGCCTCAAAATCTTGAAATACACAAAGTATTCCTGCGATTTTTCGGCTTCATCAGTCAAAAAATCTGCTCGCCGATCCGCACACTCCGATTTAATCAACGCTTCCCTGATTACCTCTTATTTAATGTTGCTGAATTTTATTTTTTCACCGCCGGGGCGGTGAAAGTCTGAGGCGGAAATGAAGAAAAAAGCGGACAAGCGCTGGATAATAACGGTAGTGGTGATGAGCATCTGTATATCCGTGCTGCTCACCTTCGCCTCGGACAGAGCGCTGGAGGACACCGGATATATAATCTCGTTTATAGTGCTGCTGGCCTTTATATCCATCGGCATTTTTTTTGACGTTGTAGGCGTGGCCGTGACCTCGGCCAGGGAGACGCCCTTTCACTCCATGGCATCCCACAGGGAAAAGGGCGCTTCGGAGGCATTGAGGCTCATAAGAAAGGCCGAGCGGGTCTCCAGCGTCTGCAACGACGTTGTGGGAGACATAGCCGGAATAGTCTCCGGCGCCACGGCGGCGGTGATCGCCGCGTCTTTGGCCAGGGACTTTTCCCTGAGCAACGTGCTTTTGCAGCTGGCGGTCACCGGTATCGTCTCCGGCGTGACCATAGGCGGCAAGGCGCTGGGCAAGACCGTTGCCATAAACAACAGTACCGGTATAGTTTTGGGGGCGGGCAAGGTGATCTATTTTGCCAACCGCCTTTTCGGAAAGAAGTAAAATCGTGGATATTCTAAGCCGTATCAGCTCGCCTGAGGACGTTAAAAAACTGAATAAAGAAGAGCTTCCGCTGCTTTGCAGTGAGATACGGGAATTTTTGGTGGAAAGCGTATCAAAAACAGGCGGGCATTTGGCGTCCAATCTCGGCGCCGTGGAGCTCACCGTGGCTATCCACCGGGTGTTCGACACCTCGAAGGACAGGCTCGTTTTCGACGTGGGGCACCAGTGCTACGTCCATAAAATGCTTACAGGCAGGAGAGATGCCTTCGGCACTCTGCGAATGACCGGAGGGATAGCGGGCTTTCCCAAGCCCTCCGAGAGCATACACGACGCCTTCATTGCCGGCCACGCCTCAAATTCCATTTCCGTGGCATTGGGCATGGCGAGAGCCAGAACGCTGGAGGGAAAGGACCACAGCGTCATCGCCTTTATCGGTGACGGTGCGCTGACCGGCGGCCTTTCCTACGAGGGGCTCTCCGACGCCGGGGACAGCGGCGAAAGGCTAATCGTCATTCTGAATGACAACGGCATGAGCATAAGGAAGAACGTGGGCGGCATAGCCCGGCATCTGGCCAGACAGAGGCTTAAGGGCAACTACCTGCTGTTCAAAAAATACTACCGCAAAGTCATGGACAAGCTGCCGGGAGGCAAAGCGTTCTACCGCTTTACCCATAAGCTGAAAACAGCGGTGAAAAACGCCGTGTTCAGCTGCAGCCTTTTCGAGGAGATGGGCTTCCGCTACATAGGCCCCGTGGACGGCCACGACGTGGAAAAGCTGGAGGAGGTCATGCGCTGGGCCAAGGAGGCCTCAGAACCCGTCCTCATCCACGCCATAACCACAAAGGGCAAGGGCTATGCCTATTCGGAGGAAAACCCCGACGCCTATCACGGCGTTTCAAAATTCGACCCGAAAACAGGCTACTCCGGCTCCGGAAATGATTTTTCCGCCGTTTTCGGAGACGCCGTGACTTCTCTTGCGGAGAAAAACGACAGGATCATCGCCGTAACCGCCGCCATGACCGACGGGGTTGGGCTTACGAAATTCGCCAAACGTTTCCCGAAACGCTTTTTTGACGTGGGCATTGCCGAGGAGCACGCCGTTTCCATGTGCGCCGGGGCCGCCCAAGAGGGGCTTTTGCCCGTGTGCGCCATTTACTCCGTGTTTTTGCAGAGGTCCTATGACCAGCTGCTGCACGATACCGCTCTTTTGGGGGAGCATGTGATTTTCGCCGTTGACAGAGCCGGCCTCGTGGGGGCCGACGGAGAGACCCACCACGGCGTTTTCGACGTGTCGTATCTCCTGTCCGTGCCGGGAATGTCGGTGCTGTCTCCCGCTTCCTTTGAGGAGCTGCGGGACATGCTGGCCTTTGCCGCCGATAAACTGACCGGCCCCGTGGCCGTGAGATACCCCAGAGGCGGCGAAGGGAAGTACAAGGGCGGGGGCGTCGCCCCCTCAAAGGTGCTGCGCACAGGCGAGGACGTTACTATAATAACTTACGGCATACAGATAAACGACGCACTCTCCGCCGCCGACGCTCTGGCGGGGCAGAATATTGACGCGGAGGTCATAAAGCTGGACTTTCTGGCCCCCCTGGATATGAAGACGATCGCCGTTTCCGCTGAGAAGACAGGCCGTGTGCTGGTGTTCGAGGAGACGGCCGGTGGAACGGGCGTGGGTGCCAGGATAATCGCCGCTCTTAAGCCCGAGGGCCTTAAATGGGCGAGAGT
>JAFYCQ010000093.1 GCA_017539635.1 Oscillospiraceae bacterium | reverse complement strand
TCAAGGGCGTGCTCCACGTCGATGAACGCCGCTTCTCCCCCGGCCTTCTGGGCCTGGGCCGCCATGTGGAGGGCAAGGGTGGTCTTGCCGGAGGACTCAGGGCCGTAGATCTCAACTATCCTGCCCCGGGGGATGCCCCCTATGCCGAGGGCCAGATCGAGAGACAATGAGCCGGTGGGCAGCGATTCCACGTTTACCTGCATGCCGTCTCCCAGGCGCATTATGGCGCCCTTGCCGTAGCTCTTCTCTATCTGGGCCATTGCTGTGGCGAGAGCCTGCTTTCTGTCATCGGCTCTGCCCGGTGATTCCATCGGTGTCTTTTTCTTGTCTGGCATTGTTATGACCATTCCTTTCAGGCACAAAATGGCCATGAAAGGTCTGGTCATAAAGTGCCATGTTTTTCG
This sequence comes from Oscillospiraceae bacterium, assembly GCA_017539635.1. Taxonomy (GTDB): domain Bacteria; phylum Bacillota; class Clostridia; order Oscillospirales; family Oscillospiraceae; genus RGIG6969. Next base: position 4,440 of record JAFYCQ010000093.1, on the reverse strand, counting down.
GTTGCCGCTTTGCGGCGAGAAAAACGGCTTAAATTAGATAAGGTTGAACTTGTTTCAACCTTTACCCTCCTTATTGCAGTACTCCGACGACCGCCCGTTTAACGCCCGCCGTATCCTCAAAGCAGTGAACGGCAGCAAAGCCGTTGTCACGCATTATCGTCATTACGGTTTCCGCCTGCCCCTCGCCCACCTCGAAGATCATGCAGCCGTGCTCTTTGAGGATGCAGGTCCACTCCTTTATCACGGACCAGTAGAAGTCCAGGCCGTCCGTGCCGCCGTCCAGGGCCTTGTGGGGCTCGTAATCCCGGACGGAGGGGTCCAAGTCGTTTATTTCCGCCGTCTTTATGTAGGGCGGATTGCAGACTATCATGTCGAATCTGCCCAAAAGCATGGGTGGCGGCTTCAATGCGTCCGCCTCCATGCAGACGATATAGCGGCTTAAATTGTTTTTCAGCACCGTCTGCCGGCAAAGCCTAAGAGCGGGGAGAGAAATGTCCGCCGCGACTATCCTTACTCCCGGCACGTTGGCGGCTATGGCGGCGCTTATGCAGCCGCTGCCGCAGCACAGATCCAGGACCCTTTTGCCCTCTTCCCGGCCCCGCAGGAGCTCGATGGCCTTCTCCGCCACCAGTTCCGTGTCTATCCGGGGAATAAGCACCTCGGGCCCCACGGCAATGGGCAGACCGTAAAACTCCCACTCGCCGGTTATATAGGCCACATGCTCGCCGGAAAGCCTTCGCTCCGCCATGGCATCGACCTTTTCCTCAAAGTCGTCGTTCACGTAGAGATTCATGTCCCTTATGAGCTGCTCCCGGGTCTTTCCGGCAGCGGCGGCCAGGATGAGCCTGGCGTCCAGGGCGTAGGACTCCAGCCCTGCGTCCTTCAGCTTTTTCCGGAGGGCTATATATACGTCGTTATACTTTTTCAACTCTGTATCTTCCTTTTACCAAATTACCAGATGTCGGAGCCTTCCTCCTCGGGGATGACTGCCTTCATGGAGGCTATGGCCACCTCCAGCATGGATTCGTCCGGCTCCGCCGTGGTTATCCTCTGCAGGGCCTTGCCGGGGGCGGATATTATCCTCGTTACTATATTGTCATACCTGCCCGCAAGCTTTATAAGCTCATAGCTAATTCCCACCACCACCGGCAGCAAAACGAGCCTTAAAAGCAGCCTTATGAGCACGTTTGACCAGCTCACCACGGAAAAGACGATTATGCTTATTATCATCACGAGAAACAGGAAGCTGGTGCCGCACCTGGGGTGAAAGCGGGACTGCTTCGCCGCGTTTTCCGGCGTCAACGGCAGGCGGTTTTCATAGCAGAATATCGTCTTGTGCTCAGCGCCGTGGTACTGCCAGATGCGCTTTATATCCTTCATGCGGGAGACCAGGATCATATAGCCTAAGAAAATGGCTATCCTGACCGCGCCCTCGATGATATTGAGAAGCGCCCGGCTCTCCACCGCCCTGCCCGCAAAGCCCGTTATAACGGTGGGCAGCATGAAAAACAGCGCCACCGCCAAAACTATGCCTAAGAACACGGCAAAGCCGGTTATGACCTTTTCCGCCTTCTCGCTGCCTAACTTTTTCTCAATCCAAATGTCGAATTTACTGGGCTCCTCCTGCTCCTCCTCGGGTAAAAACGAGGCAGAGTAGGTAATGGCGCGGACGCCGTTTACCATGGAGGAAATGAAATTCGCCACGCCCCTGACTATGGGTATTCCCAAAATCGGGTACTTGTCCTTAATGAGCTGCAGCTCAGTTACCTTGAGCTCTATTTCCCCGTCCGGGCGTCTCACGGCTATGGCCTGCTTCTGCGGCCCTCGCATCATAACGCCCTCTATGAGCGCCTGTCCGCCGATGGACGTGCGGAAAGGGCATCTGCTGTTGTTGCTGTTGTTTTCTGACATCTTAACTCCTTTGATCTATGGGCAGGCGGACGGTTGCCAAAAGTCCGCCGCCCTCGGCGTTTTCAAGGGTAAAAACGCCGTTGTGATATTTTACTATCTCGTCCACGACGGCGAGGCCTATGCCGCTGCCCCGCTCCTTCGTTTTGCCCTTGTAGAATTTTTTCTTTACGTTTTCCAGGTCCTCTTCCGGTATGCCGGGGCCGAAGTCCCGTATCTTTATCCAGACCCAGTTTTCGTCGGAGCCTATCTCCACGACTATCTTTTTGCCCTCCCGGCCGTATTTGGAGGCGTTGTCCAGAATGTTCAGGAACACCTGGCGCAGCCTGTCCGGGTCGCCGTCTATAATGGGCATTTCCCCCTCCGGCGGGTGGTACTCAAGCTCTATATTGTCCTGGTGCAAAAGCTCCCGGTAGGTGTAAATGGAGTCCTCCAGCTCCGCTCCCACGTCTATCTTCCTCACGTTCAGGGTGAAGCGCCCGTCCTGTATCCTGGTGAAATCCAGCAGCTCCTCCACCATTTTCGTGAGCCTGCGGGCCTCTCTCAGCATTATGCCGATGCCGCCCCGGGTCTCGGCGTCCAGGTTCTCGTCGAACATCAGCGTCTCGCCCCAGCCGGTTATGGCGGTCAGCGGCGTTCTCAGCTCGTGGGAGACGGAGGATATAAACTCCGACTGCGTCCTCTCCGTCTGGCCGATCTTCACCGACATTTCGTTAATGGCGTCCACCATTTCGCCTATCTCGTCCGGGTATTTTTTGGCTATCTGAATGCCGTAGCTGCCGTCGGCGATCCTCCGGGCCACGTGGGTTATCTCGTTTACCGGCTCGACCACGGAGCGGATGAAGAACATGTTGGTGATGATGATTATGGCAACGATCACCGCACCCACCAGCACCGCCGCGCCCACGGAAACGGCTATCTCCCTGTCCACCACCCGGAGGCTGGTGACATAGCGCATGACGCCGATGACCTGCCCGTCGGTGTATTTCATGGGGGCGGACACCGCCATTATCCGCTCTCCTGTGTTGGGGTTTTTGCCCCGGAAGGACTCGGTCGCGCCGTTTGTAAGGACGCTTTGTATCTCCTCCGTTCCCGGGTGAGAGCCGGCGGCTGAGCCGTAGGATGAGGTCACCACGTTGCCGGAGGTGTTTATGAACTGGAGCTCTATCGTGCCGGCGGAGTCAAATTCGTTGGTGTACTTGTAAATGCTGTCGTAGTACTCCGCGGAGGAACGGGTGGTGTAGGCGGCGAAAAAGTTCGTCGCTATTTTCGCCTTGTTGAGAAGTCCGCTCTCCATGTTGTCGTAGTAATACCCGGCTATGGACAGGGAAAAGGCGATTATCGCCACGATTATGAGCACGACGAAGACGAGGACGCTGTTCAGCATCCAACGTCTTTTTATGCCGCTGCCGGAAAACCTTGCACTCAACCGTCCCCGCCCCCTTTTTTTAAGATTAATTCTGGCCGAAAGCCCCGCTCGTTTTAAGCCTCAGCCTATATTCCCCACTTGTAGCCGTAGCCCCAGACGGTGGTTATATACGTGGGGTTTGTGGAGTCGTCTTCTATCTTTATGCGCAGGCGTCTGATGTTCACATCCACTATCTTCAGCTCGCCGAAGTAGTCCCGGCCCCAGACGGCGTTCAGAATGTCCTCCCGGGAAAGGGCCCTGCCGGGGTTATCCATGAACATCTTCATTATGGCGTATTCAAGCTGGGTGAGCTTTATCCGCTCGCCGTTTTTCTCCAGAGTCCTGTTTCTGGTGTTCAGCACAAAGGGTCCCTGGGTCATTTCAAAGGCGTCCACCGGCTCGTCGCCGCCCACGCGGCGGTAAAGGGCGTCTATCCTTGCCGTCAGCTCCGTGGGAGAGAAGGGCTTTGTCACGTAGTCGTCGGCGCCCGTCATGAGCCCCGTGACCTTGTCCATCTCCTGGGTGCGGGCGGTGAGCATGATAATGCCTATTTTGGTGTCCGAGGCCCGGATCTGGCGGCAGACCTCAAAGCCGTCGATATCAGGCAGCATGATGTCCAAAAGCGCCACCTTTATGTCCGGGTTGCGCCGCAGCTGCTCTAACGCCTCCGCGCCGGTGCCGGCCTCTATGGGCTCGTAGCCGCTTCTCCGGAGGTTTATTACAACAAAGCTCCGTATGCTGGCCTCGTCCTCAAGCACAAGTACTTTTTTCATATCCATCCTCCATGCTACAGTTGATCTGTCGGCCAATCCGAATAGATCAGGTGGAAATTCTCGATCACGTAATCCTCCGTCACGCCGATGCGGGAGGTGTCCTCGCCCATTATCTGGGCGGCGTAAATGGTGCTGTCGGCGACATACAGGGTAAACCGCCCTCCCCTCTCGGCTCTCGTGGCTCTGCCGTCGCCGGTGAGGGTGTCTATCTCCAGTATGTCCGTAACGGCTATGCCGGCCCCCAGCTCCGAGAACACTATGGTGCGCTCGCCGGATATGGTGTCGGCCCGCCGGACCGTCACTCTGCCGCTCCATTCCCTCGGCAGCACGAGATACCAGCCGTCGGAAATG
>JAFYCQ010000092.1 GCA_017539635.1 Oscillospiraceae bacterium | reverse complement strand
TTTCGGCGGCATCGGCAAGAACTTTGCAAACCCCGCCATTACAGCCCGTATAATCATGCTGCTGGCTTTCCCCACCACCATGACCACCTGGACTGCGGCGAAAGCTCTCATAGGCGGCGTTGACGCCGTTTCCAGCGCCACGCCCTTAGCGCTCATTTCCACAAATCCCGAGGCCATGCCCAGCACGCTGCAGCTCTTTATCGGTCAGTGCGGCGGCAGCCTGGGCGAGACCAGCGCCCTGGCCCTTATAATCGGCTTTATTATCCTCATCGCCACCGGCGTAATCACCTGGCATACCCCGGTAGTGTATGTGGCCACGGTTTTCGTCTTCTCCTGGATCTTAGGCGAGAACCCGGTACAGCACATCCTTTCCGGCGGCCTCATGCTGGGCGCCATATTCATGGCGACGGATTACTCCTCCACCCCCTCCACCAACTGGGGACGGGTGATATTCGGCTTCGGCGCAGGAATACTAACGACGCTTATCCGAATCTATGCCAATTACCCCGAGGGCGTGTCCTTCTCCATACTGCTGATGAACATACTCACGCCCCACATATCCAACTGGACCCGGTCCAAGCCCATGGGCATGATCATAGAAGGGAAGGGGGACAAATAAGATGACTACGCTTCAGAATTTCTCAAAGGGCATCATTAAAGAGAACCCCGTTCTTGTGCTGGTGCTGGGCACCTGTCCCACCCTGGCCGTCTCCACCCAGGCCTCCAACGCAATCGGCATGGGTGCGGCGGCGACGCTGGTCCTCATTTGCTCCAACGCGGCCATTTCCGCTCTGCGGAAGGTCATACCCGACAAAGTCAGAATACCCTGCTACATAGTTCTCATTGCGGCCTTCGTCACCATAGTTCAGATGCTGGTAAAGGCCTTCGCCCCGTCACTCAACGACAGCCTGGAATTTATCTTCCCCTCATTGTCGTCAACTGCATCATCCTCGGCCGCGCCGAGATGTACGCCAACAAGAACACCGTGGGCGACTCCGTTGTGGACGCTCTCGGCATGGGCGTGGGCTTCACCCTTACGCTCTTCGTAATGGCCTCCATCCGCGAGTTCTTCGGCTCCGGCGCCTGGTTCGGCCTGGAGATACCCTTCATGCAGAACGTCAAGGTGTCCATTATGACCCTGGCTCCCGGCGGCTTCTTCGTGTTCGGCTGCCTTATCGCTATCGTGAACAAGATCATGATGAAAAAGGGCAAGCCTGCCAGAGAGTTAGGCTGCAAGGGCTGTCCCTGCGCGGAGGCGTGCGGCAAGGCCTCCTGCACTGCTGAGGGAAAGGAGGCTGAGGCGTAATGGCGACCTTTAAGGGCTTTATTATCATCATTATGTCTGCGGTGCTGGTGAACAACTACGTGCTGCAGAAGTTCCTCGGCATCTGCCCCTTCCTGGGCGTTTCCAAGAAATTAGACCAGGCCACCGGCATGAGCATAGCCGTCATATTCGTCATGATTCTCGCCACCGCCGTCACCTGGCCCATACAGCACTACCTGCTGGATGCCTACAGCATGGGCTACATGCAGACCATAGTGTTCATCCTCGTTATCGCCACCTTGGTGCAGTTCGTTGAGATAGTGCTTAAAAAGTACATCCCTGGTCTCTATGAGTCCCTGGGCGTGTATCTTCCCCTTATCACCACCAACTGCGCCGTCCTGGGCGTGACGATACTCAACATAGACAGCAGCTACACCTTCTGGCAGTCTATAATGAACGCCTTCGGCAGCGGCCTGGGCTTCTTCCTGGCCATGGTGCTGTTCGCCGGCGTTAGATCCCGCCTGGAGAGCGCCAATCCTCCCGAGGCCTTCAAGGGACTGCCCATCACTCTCGTTTCCGCGGCCATTGTCTCCGTGTCCTTCTTCGGTTTCGCCGGACTCGTAGAGAATCTGTTCGCTTAACGGAGGTGCGGTCATGTCTGGAACAGTTTTAGGAACGATAATAATCGTTGTAATCGGCATAATCTGCGGCGTCATTCTCACCGTGGCCTCCAAGGTCATGGCGGTCAAGACTGACGAGCGCATTCCCAAGGTCCGCGCCTGCCTGCCGGGCGCCAACTGCGGCGCCTGCGGCTTTGCCGGCTGCGACGGCTATGCCAAAGCCCTGGTGGAGGACGGCGTCCCCGCCAACCTCTGCGTACCGGGCGGGGCAAACGTTGCTTCTCAGGTCAGCGAGATTTTAGGCGTGGAGTGCGGCGAGACCGTGGTATCCGCCGCCGTACTGCACTGCCGGGGTGACATTCAGGCCACAAAGGCCAAGATGGATTACCGGGGCATCGAGAGCTGCAAGGCCGCGAAGCTCCTTTTCGGCGGCACCGGCCTGTGCACCTTTGGCTGCTTAGGCTACGGAGACTGTGAAAAGGCCTGCTCCTTCGGGGGCGTCAAAGTGGTGGACGGCCTTGCCCGCATTGACATGAGCCTCTGCACCGGCTGCGGCTCCTGTGCCGCCGCCTGCCCGAATAAGCTCATAACCGTAACTCCCGAGAACGTGAAGGTCGCCGTCCTCTGCTCCAACACGGAGAAGGGCGCCGACACCCGCAAAAAGTGCACCAACGGCTGCATCGGCTGCAAAAAATGCGAGAGAGAGTGCCCGGCTGAGGCTATCACCGTGGAAAACAATCTGGCAAAGATCGACTACTCCAAGTGCACCGGCTGCGGCCACTGTGCCGAGGTCTGTGTTGTAAAGTGCATTAAGCCGCTGGACATCTCTGCGAAAAAATGCTGAATACCCTATAATCAAACAGAGGCGTGAGTCAGTTCTCACGCCTCTGTTATTTATGTTGAGCTTAAGTTATGTTGAGCTTAAATCCCTTTACGTTACCGGGCACCAAATGGCAAACACAGTACAGTCCCGGTAGCGCAGTAAGTTCTTTTTTTTTCTTTCAAGAAAAAGAATCACACGATGAATCCGCCGTCGGCGGTCAGCACCTGGCCGGTTATAAAGCCGGCCTCCGTCCCGGCGAAGAAGCTTATGGCGGCGGCCACGTCCTCCGGTGTGCCGAGGCGGCCCAGAGGCGTCATTTCCGCCAGCTTTCCCAGTGTCTCCTGTCCCAGGACCTGTACCATGTCGGTGTTTATAACGCCGGGGGCGACGCAGTTTACCCTGATGCCCGTGGGGGCCAGCTCCAGGGCAAGGGACCGGGTAAGGCCGATCAGCGCGGCCTTTGTGGCGGAATAGACAGACTCGCAGCTGGCTCCCCTCAGACCCCACATGGAGCTTACGGTCACTATGCTGCCCGCGTGGGCATGCAGCATATCCGGCAGTACGGCCTGGATAGCGTTATAGGCACCCTTGACGTTTACGTCAAAGTACCTGTCCCAACTCTCCTCTTTAACGTCCTGTATCTGCATCTGACCGGCAATACCGGCATTGCTCACCAAAAGGGAAATGGGGCCGAGCTTTTCCCGCACGGCATTTGCCATGGCCTCCACCTGGGCTTTGTCCGCCACGTCTGCCTGAATGCACATGGCTTCAGTGCCCTCTTTTTTGAGTATGGAGCAGACTTCTTCCGCTTTGTCCTTCCGCTCAATATAATTTATGCATACCTTCCAGCCCTCACGGGCAAGCCGCAGGGCCGCTGCCCGCCCGATACCACGGGAGGCGCCGGTAATAAGCGCTGTTTTTTCCACTTTTTCCACCTCCGCTTGATTTAATTTTAGCACAAAGCAGAAGAAAATCAAACGGCATTTTTAAATATGAGCTCCGCCTTGAATAGGTCGCCGTCCACCGACAGGGAGAATTTGCCTCCCTGGATCTCCGTCAGGCTCCGGGCGATGCTCAGACCCAGCCCGCTGCCCTCGCCGGACCTTGAGGCGTCTCCCCGGACAAATCTCTCCATAAGCTCCTCCGCCGAAAGGTTGAGCCTTTCCCGGGACACGTTCTTGAACGTAAGGCGTATGTCCTCTTTGCCGCCTGTGACGTCGATGTAAAACCTGGTGCCGCTCTGGCCGTACTTGCAGACGTTTGAAAAGAGGTTGTCCAGCACCCGCCACATTAGAGCTCCGTCCATATAAGCGAACTTTTCCCCGCCGGTTATGGTCAATACCGGCTCCAGATTTGCGGCCCTGAGCCTGTCGTCGTACTCGCCCAGCGCCTGACGCAGAAGCTCGTTTACGCTGTTTTTGGAGAGCTTTACATCCACGTTCCCGGTGGCGGCCTTGGAGACCTCCAGCAGATCCTCGGTCAGCTTTTTGAGCTTTTTCGACTGGCGGTCCAGAACCTCAAGGTACTCGCCGCATTTCTGCGGTTCGGGCTCCTTTTTCAGCAGATCCACGTAGTTGATCAGGCTCGTCAGCGGCGTCTTGATGTCGTGGGAGACGTTGGTGATCAG
>JAFYCQ010000091.1 GCA_017539635.1 Oscillospiraceae bacterium | reverse complement strand
GGGTCGTTTTCCAGAAAAGCTCTGTCTTTATCCATGCCGTTTTCCTCCTCTGATTTTAGAGCGTGGCTCTTTGCCGGAGAGCCTCATAAATGACTATTGCGGCTGAGGCCGAGGCGTTCAATGAGGACACCTCGCCTCTCATGGGTATGCTCACGAGGAAATCGCAGCTCTCCCGCACGAGCCGGGACATGCCCTCTCCCTCGGAGCCTATGACGATAGCGGCTGGCCCGGTCAGATCAGTCTCCCATAGGCTTTTGGCCCCGTCGGATGCCGTGCCGTAAATCCAGAGCCCGGCTTTTTTGAGCTCCGTCAATGCTGCGGTGATGTTTGGAACTCTCGCCACCGCCAGGTGCTCAACGGCTCCCGCCGAGGTCTTTTCTATTACCGCCGTGAGCCCGGCTGATCGGCGCTTGGGGATTATCACGCCGTGGGCTCCCGCGGCCTCGGCCGTTCTTATTATAGCCCCTAAGTTGTGTGGGTCGGAAATCTCGTCGCAGACGATTATGAAGGGGGTCTCTCCCCTTTCCTGCGCTGCGGAAAGAATCTCATCAACCGAGACATACTCCTTCACGGCGGCCAGGGCAACCACGCCCTGGTGGGAGCCTGTGACGCTCATGGCGTCCAGCTTTCTCCTGTCCGCCTCAACTACGACGGCCCCGGCCTCTTTTGCTCTTGAGGCCAAGTGGGCAAGAGTGGAATCCGTCTCCCCTTTGGCGATATAGAGCTTGTCTATCGGCCTGCCGGCCTTAAGTGCCTCGGAGACGGCATTTCGTCCCTCAATTACCCCCTCGGCTCTCTCGTCATCCTCAAGGGCGGGTCTGTCTCTGTGATACGGGTCCATGTGACGGGCTACGGGACGCCTTTTTCTGTCGTCTTTGCCCTCATCCCTGTTATACCGCACTTCTCAGCGCCTCCGCCATGTCGGTCTTCTCCCAGGGCAGGTCGATGTCCGATCTGCCGAAGTGACCGTAGGCCGCAGTCTGCTTGTAAATGGGCCTCAAAAGATCCAGCCTGGAGATTATGCGGGAGGGGCGGAAATCGAAGGTCTCCGCAACGATCCTGCCCAGCTTCTCATCGGAGATCCTGCCGGTGCCCCTGGTATCCACCAGGACGGACACGGGGCGGGCGACGCCGATGGCGTAGGCCACCTCTATCTGGCACTGACGGGCAAGACCGGCAGCCACCACGTTTTTGGCGGCGTATCTCGCCATATAAGCACCGGACCTGTCAACCTTGGTGGGGTCCTTTCCGGAAAAGGCGCCGCCGCCGTGGCTGGCGTAGCCGCCGTAGGTATCTACTATTATCTTGCGGCCGGTAAGGCCGGAGTCTCCGCAGGGGCCGCCGACGACGAATCTGCCGGTGGGGTTTACGAAGAACCTGGTATCTTTTGTTATGAGCTTTGCGGGGATAACGGGCTTTATGACCGTCTCGGTCACGGCCTCCCGGAGCTTTTCAATGGTGATTTCCGGCGCGTGCTGGGTGGAAACGACTATTGCCGGGCAGGAGAGCACCTCGCCCTTTTCTCCGTACTCCACCGTTACCTGGCACTTGCCGTCGGGGCGCAGAAAGTCCAGCTCTCCCTTTTTTCTCACCTCGGCAAGCCTTCTGGCGAGGGCGTGGGCCATGGTGATGGGGGCCGGCATCAATTCCGGCGTCTCGTCGCAGGCGTAGCCGAACATCATGCCCTGGTCGCCCGCTCCCTTGTCGCTGTCGTCGTCATAAGCGCTGTCAACGCCCATGGCGATATCCGCCGACTGCTCGTCTATGGAGGTCATGACGGCGCAGGATTTATAATCGAAGCCGTATTCGGGATGGTCGTAGCCGATCTCCTTAACGGTGTTCCGCACCACCGTGGGGATGTCCACGTAGCAGTGGGTGGTTATCTCGCCCATTACGAACACCATGCCCGTGGTAGTAACACACTCGCAGGCGACACGGGCCGCCTTGTCCTGTGCTATTATCGCATCTAGAACTCCGTCGGAGATCTGATCGCAGATCTTATCCGGATGTCCCTCTGTAACGGATTCTGAAGTAAAAAGTCTGTTTGCCATTTCGGAAAGCTCCTTCTGTTATATCTCGCCGGGTCTGCCGGTTATTCTTTCTAAAAAGATATTTTATCATAATAGTCTCAAAACTGAAAGCATTATTTTCAATTAATTAACATTTATCGACATAAAACGCATGGACATTTTTCTGTTTTTGGAGTAAAATGTGAATATCAAACTTCGGAGGTATAGCTATTGAAGTCATTCAACCGGGCCATTGACAAATTCTGCTACCGGCACCCCCGCTTCGGCATACCGAATCTCATGCTGCTGGTGGTGATCGGCAGCGCCGTGGTCTATATCATCTCCATGATGGACAGGACCGGCACCTTTGCCTCGTATCTGATGTTCTCCCCCGCCCACATACTCAGGGGCCAGATATGGAGGCTCGTAACCTTTGTCTTCATCCCCCAGTTCGGCGGGCTTATCTGGACGGCAATAGGTCTGTATTTCTATTATTTTATCGGTTCCACCCTGCAGCGGGAATGGGGAGCCGGGAGATTCACCCTTTACTATCTGTGCGGTATAGTCTTTTACCTCATCTACGGGTTTATTTACTATTACATAACGGGCTACACGCCCTACCTCGACCCCATGTACCTGAACTTCTCCATGTTCTTCGCCTTTGCGCTGCTCTTCCCGGAGACGCGGGTACTGCTGTTCTTCTTCATTCCCATCAAGATAAAATACTTAGGTCTAATAATGGCGGCATTTTTCGTTTACTGGATAGCCAGGGGCAACCTGCTGCCTATAGTCGCCGTTATAAATCTCCTGCTCTTCTGCGGGGAGTACATCGCCGGACTTTTCAAACGCAGCGCAAAGACCAGGGCCTCGTCCAACGCCTTTAAGCAGAAGGTGCGTAATGCCAGGGCGGCGGTCAATCAGAACAGCTACACCCACAAGTGCGCCGTCTGCGGCAGAACTGACACGGAGTATCCCGATCTGGATTTCCGCTACTGCTCCAAATGCGCCGGTTACCGGTGCTTCTGCATAGACCACATTAACTCACACGTTCATTTTACGAGCGAGGATTAAATCAGCATCAAAGGGGAAAGCAAATGCTTTCCCCTATTTGTTTTAAAAGAATTCCTGCTGCCCCGGCTGGTCGATCCCCAGATGCCTGTATGCCTTTCTGGTGACGCACCTGCCCCGGGGCGTTCTTGTTATGAAGCCCTGCTGCATGAGGTAGGGCTCATAAACGTCCTCTATGGTTACGGGCTCCTCGTTTATGGTGGCGGCGATGGTCTCAAGGCCCACGGGGCCGCCTCCGTAGTTTTCTATGATGCTCCGCAGCAGTCTTCTGTCTATGGCGTCAAGGCCGCTGGCATCGATTTCCAGAGTCAAAAGTGCCTTGTCCGCCTGCTCCCGGGTTATGACCCCGTCGCCGTAAACCTGGGCAAAATCCCGCACCCGGCGCAGAAGCCGATTGGCTATTCTCGGCGTGCCTCTGGAGCGGGAGGCAATCTCCAGCGCCCCCTGGGGCTCGATGTCCACATTGAGTATCCCGGCAGAGCGCTTTATTATTTCCGAAAGCTCCTCCGGCGTGTATAGCTCCAGCTTCAGGTCGATGCCGAATCTGTCCCGCAGGGGAGACGAGAGCTGGCCGGAGCGTGTGGTGGCGCCCACCAGGGTAAATGCCTTCAGCTCTAAACATATCGATGTCGCCGCAGGGCCCTGGCCAATTATTATATCTATCTGCCTGTCCTCCATGGCGGGATAGAGTATCTCCTCCACGGAGCGGTTCATTCGATGTATCTCGTCGATGAACAGGATGTCGTTTTCGCTGAGATTGGTGAG
>JAFYCQ010000090.1 GCA_017539635.1 Oscillospiraceae bacterium | reverse complement strand
GCTATTACGCTGAAGGCGCATATTACCTGCACCGTACCCGAAGGGACGGTCTTCACCTACCACGGCTACCGGGAGGCTAATATTGAGCAGCTGATACCCGCCGACGCCTTAGACCCAGCCTCCGGCTTTCCCGCCTACCGCTCCGTGGGCTGCCATATAAGGAGGGTGAGCTCATGAATTACCGTTACAGCTTTGACAGCGCCCTCTGCTCCGGCTGCGGCGCCTGCGCCGTGGCCTGCATGGACTTAAACGACATAGACTTAAAGGCCGGCGACACCCCTTACCGCACCGTTTCCGTCACCGAGACGCCGGGGAAGGCTCCCCTTTTGAACTTTGCCTCCTCCGCCTGCCGCCACTGCGAAAAGCCGGTGTGCATGGAGGTGTGCAGATACGACTGCCTAATAAGAGACCCGGAGACGGGCTTTATATCCGTCGATAAGTCCCTTTGCGCCGGGTGCCTGGCCTGCGTGTTCTCCTGCCCCTTTAACGCAATGGACACCGACAGGAACGGCAAGGCCTCAAAGTGCCACGGCTGCGGGGAGCTGATTAAAAACGGCCTCGACCCCGCCTGCGTCCGGGCCTGCCCCACAGGCGCCCTGACATTGGAGATAAGACATGAGTGAATGCTTTGAAATGAAGGTAATAGCCCGGATAGAAAATGACTTTCGGGAGAAATTCGGCATACCCCGCCAGAGCGGGCTGGTGCCGGAAATGCTGTCCCGTATCGTCTTTGAGGAGGAATACCGTTTTCCCGAGGCTTTAAGGGGAATCGAGGGTTTTTCCCACCTGTGGCTCCTCTGGGAGTTTTCCGAGAGCGTCCGGGACAAGTGGAGCCCAACTGTCCGGCCGCCCAGGCTCGGCGGCAACGCAAGGCTGGGCGTTTTCGCCACCCGTTCTCCTTTCAGGCCCAACCCCCTGGGGCTCTCCTGCGTTGGCCTGAAGGGCGTGGAGCACACAAAGGACAGGGGCGACGTGCTTATCGTAACAGGTGCGGATCTGCTGAACGGCACGCCCATATTCGATATTAAGCCCTATATCCCCTACGCCGACTGCGTGCCGGAGGCAAACGGCGGCTTTACGGAGAACGTGGGCTGGAAGGCGCTGGAGGTCATCATACCCCCGGAAAAGCTGGAAAAGGTGCCGGTTTCCTCCCGGGAGGCGCTTAAAAAGGTGCTCTCCAACGACCCCCGCCCCAAATATCACGAGGACGGCAGAATCTACCGCATGAGCTTCGGGGAAAACGAGATTGCCTTTACGGTAAAAGACGGCGTTCTCACCGTCACGGAAGCGGATATGAGAAAGGATGTCCCATGAATACCCTCAGCGGCCTCAAAATACGAAATTTCATCATGCTTTTTATAGCGGGCTGCGTAAACGCCGTGGCCGTAACCATGTTCCTGGCGCCGGTGCGCCTTTACGACAGCGGCATTTCCGGCACCTCCATGCTGCTCGCCCAGATAACCCCGGATTACATCTCCCTTTCCGTTCTGCTCGTCATCCTCAATTTCCCCCTGTTCCTTTTCGGACTCAAAAAACAGGGGCTTGAATTCACGGTCTATTCCCTGTTCGCCGTGGCGGTATACTCCTGGGCCTCCTGGATGATAACGGATATCCTGCCCATAGACGTGAGCATAGCCTCTCCTCTCGCCGGGCAGGACCTGCTGCTGTGCGCTCTTTTCGGCGGCATAATATCCGGCCTCGGCAGCGGACTTACGATCCGCTACGGCGGAGCCATAGACGGCGCGGACGTTTTGGCCGTCATTTTCGCCGACAGGCTCAACATCTCCGTGGGCACTTTTGTGTTCATTTACAACATCATTCTCTATATCTTCTGCGGCGTTATCATGAAAAGCTGGATTCTGCCTCTTTACTCCATAGTCACCTACGCGGCGGGACTCAAGGTGGTGGATTTCGTCTCCGAGGGCCTTGACCGCTCCAAGTCCGTAATGATAATCACAGACATGCCGAAGGAGATAAGCGAGGCGCTCATCGCCGAATTCAACTGCGGGACTACCAGGATATCCGCCGTCGGCGGCTATTCCGGCACGAAAAAGACCATCGTTTATTTCGTGGTGAACCGCTTCCAGATATATAAAATGAAAACCATAATCCACCGCATAGACCCCGCGGCCTTCGTGACCATAAACGAGGTGGCGGAGGTTTTCCGGGCTGCGGAATAACGCCTTTGTTTTGATTGACAACATATCACGCCCCGTGATAATATATTTGTTACGGCATAACTGCCATAACAAGAGGTGAAAGCATGAAAGAGTTACCGAAGATCTACGACCCCAAGACGGTCGAAAAGAGAATTTACGACACCTGGTGTGAAAACGGCTGCTTCCACGCAGAGCGCGACCCGGAGAAGAAGCCCTTCACCATAGTCATACCCCCTCCCAACGTAACGGGACAGCTCCACCTGGGCCACGCCTTTGACGAGACCATTCAGGACGTCATCATCCGCTACAAGAGGATGCAGGGCTACTCCGCCCTGTGGCTTCCCGGCTGCGACCACGCCGGCATAGCCACCCAGATAAAGGTGGAGGAAAAGCTCAGAGGCGAGGGGCTCACCCGCTTCGACTTGGGCCGGGATAAGTTCCTCGACGAGGTCTGGGCCTGGAAAAACAAGTTCGGCGACAGGATAGTCGAGCAATTAAAAACCTTAGGCTCCTCCTGCGACTGGGCAAGGCAGAGATTCACCATGGACTCCGTCTGCGCCAAGGCAGTCAGAGAGACCTTTGTGGACCTCTACGGCAAGGGGCTCATATACAAGGGCAAGCGCATCATAAACTGGTGTCCCCACTGCACCACCGCCCTGTCCGACGCCGAGGTGGAGTACGTGGAGAAGCCGGGCAATTTCTGGCACATCCGTTACCCCCTGACCGACGGCTCCGGCTCCATCGAGATTGCCACCACAAGGCCCGAGACCATGCTGGGCGACTCCGCCGTGGCGGTAAACCCGGAGGATCCCAGATATAAAGACCTTATCGGCAAAACCGTGACCCTGCCCTTGGTCGGCCGGGAGATCCCCATAGTGGGCGACGAGCACGCGGACATGGAGTTCGGCACCGGCGCCGTCAAGATAACCCCCTGCCACGACCCCAACGACTTTGAGGTGGGCCTGAGGCATGACCTGCCCCAGTACCTCATGCTGGACGGCGACGGACGCATCACCGGCGGCTACAAGTGGGACGGTATGGACAGATACGAGGCGAGACGCGCCATCGTAAAAGAGCTGGAGGAGCAGGGATACCTTCTCTCCATCGAGCCCTGCAAGCACAACGTGGGCACCTGCTACCGCTGCCACAACGACGTGGAACCCCTGGCCTCCGATCAGTGGTTCGTTAAAATGGCTCCCCTTGCCAAGGAGGCCATACGGGTGGTGGAGGACGGAGAAGTCCGCTTCATTCCCGACAGATTTTCCAAAACGTACCTCAACTGGATGTACAACGTCCGGGATTGGT
>JAFYCQ010000089.1 GCA_017539635.1 Oscillospiraceae bacterium | reverse complement strand
CTCCCCGGGCGGCGATGAAGCTCTCGCCGGGGGAGGACAGATCCTTCATGACCGCCCCGGTTTCAGCGTCCCTTATTACGGTGCCCAGGGGCACCTTGATCACCAGATCGCCGCCGCTTTTGCCGGAGCAGAGCTTGCCGGAGCCGTCGGTCCCGTTCTCGGCGGAGTATTTCCTCTTGTATCTGAAATCCATCAGCGTGGAGAGATGGGGGTCGGGGGTCAGCACGATATTGCCGCCCACGCCGCCGTCGCCGCCGTCGGGGCCACCCGCCGCCACGTATTTCTCCCGGTGGAAGGAGACGGCCCCGTTGCCGCCGTTTCCCGCCTTTATGCTGATAGTCGCTTTGTCAACGAACATAAGATCACCTCGTTTGCCTTTATTATAACAAATTTCAGCAGGTTTTACAATATCGTTCCGGCGTCATTGTAAAACCTGCCGGAATGTGCTACAATAGGTCAAAAATGAGGGGGATGGAACATAATGAGCAATTTTCTCCACAATATCGCTCCCATAAGCATCGTTTTGTGGGTGTGCTTTCTTTTTCTCCCCGGCATTGCCTCCCTTGTGTGTCAGGTGATACTGTGTCTCAGGGCGGAGAGGAAGGCGGTAAAGTTCATACCCTTTTACGCTGCGGCCTTCATCCTCATACTGGTGCTGTTCAACGTCCTGACGCACCTGCTGGATTTTGTGATAGGCGGATTCGTCTCCCTGCTGCTTTTGGGCAGCGCGCTGTTTATCGTCATGGGCAGCGGGATAGTCTGGATACTGTATCTATCCCTTAGAATGTCAATGAAAAAGTAATTGACAAAATTCCCCACGGGTATATAATTTAATAGTTTTAACAGTACTTGACCTTGGAGGATCGGAATATATGAAAAACACCGAAAAATCAATGGATAAGATAGTCGCCCTCTGCAAGGGGCGCGGCTTTGTTTACCCCGGCAGCGAGATCTACGGCGGCCTCGCCAATTCCTGGGACTACGGCCCCTTGGGCGTGGAGCTCAAGAACAATGTAAAGCGGGCCTGGTGGAAGAAATTCGTCCAGGAAAACCCCTACAACGTGGGCCTTGACGCCGCCATACTGATGAATCCCCAGGTGTGGGTGGCCTCCGGCCACGTCACCACCTTCAACGACCCTCTTATCGACTGCAAGAGCTGCAAGATGCGCCACAGGGCCGACAAGCTCATAGAGGGCTGGCTGGAAGAAAACCCCCGTGAGGGCGTGGTCGTCGAGGCCATGACCAACGACGACATGGTGGCCTATATAAGGGACAACGCCATACCCTGCCCCGGCTGCGGCAAGTGCGATTTTACCGATATACGCAAATTCAACCTCATGTTCAAGACCCACCAGGGCGTGACCGAGGACACCTCCAGCGAGGTCTATCTCCGGCCCGAGACCGCCCAGGGTATTTTCGTGAACTTCAAGAACATCCAGCGCACCACCCGCAAAAAGATACCCTTCGGCGTCTGCCAGGTGGGCAAGAGCTTCAGAAACGAGATAACTCCCGGCAACTTCATCTTCCGCATAAGGGAATTTGAGCAGATGGAGCTGGAGTTCTTCTGCGAGCCGGGCACCGATCTGGAGTGGTTTTCCTACTGGCGTGAGTTCTGCCACAAGTGGCTTTCCGATCTCAACATGAAGGATGAAAACCTCCGCCTGAGAGACCATGAGAAGGAGGAGCTGTCCTTCTATTCCAAGGCCACCACGGACTTTGAGTATCTGTTCCCCTTCG
>JAFYCQ010000088.1 GCA_017539635.1 Oscillospiraceae bacterium | reverse complement strand
CATTTCCGCGCCGGAGGTAATCAAAGCTCCCGACCCCATAGCCACGAGGCCATACCCCGGCTTTCCGACGGACGCCCAGCCTATCGTAATGGCGGCAAGCCTGAGGGCCGCAGGCGAGACGGTCTTCGTGGAGAACATTTTTGAAAACAGATACCGCCACGTGCCCGAGCTGATGAAAATGGGCGCCAGTATAAAGCTGGGGGGCAGGACGGCGGTCGTGACCGGTACGAATGACCTGAAACCGGCGGAAATGACAGCCCGGGACCTGCGGGGCGGGGCTGCTCTGACGGTGGCGGCACTGGCCGCGCCGGGAGTTTCGGTGATACACGGACTTGAGCACATTGACAGAGGATATGACGGGCTGGAAAAAGCCCTTACGGAGCTTGGCGGGGAAGTCGTCAGAGCTTATTGAGACGGAGGAATGGGAAAATGGCTGGCTACGGTGCTGAGAGAAAAGGGAGGAGACGGCGCAGCGGGAGACTTGTGCTCATCGCCGTGCTGCTCATGTGCGCCGCGATATTCATAGGCTTGTGCGCCTTTCTGCGTATATCCGATATAGAGGTGGTAGGGACGGACAAATACGCCCCGGAGGACATCGAGGCCGCCTCGGGCATAGAGACCGGGGACAGTATGCTGCTGGTGCGTTCCTCCGGCGCTGCGGTGAATATCTGCCGCAAGTTCCCGTACATCGAGGACGTCCGTATAAGCCGAAAGCTGCCGGGCACCCTGGTAATAAACGTGACCGAGAGCTCTGCTGTCGCCTATGTGGAGGCAGACGGGGGCTTCTGGAAGATAGACAAGAACTGCCGGCTTCTGGAGCGCACCGAGGGCGACGGCATTAGGGGGCTTATCAAGGTGGTGGGAGTGACGCCCGTTTCTCCCTCTGAGGGAAAGGCGCTCTCCTTAGGGCGCGAGGAGGAGTCCAAGGGCGTTTACCTCAAGAGCATACTCCGGGGCATCAGCGACAACGGACTTAACGGCAAGGTGGGCCGCCTTGATGCCGAGAACATAGCGAGGCTGGGCTTTACCTACGGCGACAACCTCACCGTGTTCCTGGGCTCGGGAGCCGAAATCGACGCGAAATTCAATATGCTCATGCGGATTTTGGAGGACTGCGCCGATTCCTACGGCACTATCGACGTATCAGACCCGGACGAAGGGCATTTTATACCGGCCTGATTCTTTAAGGCAACACCGCATAAGTTCCGGCACACATCCTGCTTGCATATAAAAGTCGCTCGACTTTTATATGCTTTGATGGCCGTTTTGCTCGTCCCTTGCGGGACAACCGCAAAACATGGCATAAACATCCGTCATATCGCCCGAAAATCCTCGGAAATACACAAAGTATTCCCTGCGGTTTTCAGATGATCTGACGAAAATTCTGACGGCGCAATCTGCGCACCAGAATTATGCGGTATTACCTCAAAAAAACTATTGACCTGCAAGAAAAAAAGAGATAAAATAATTTGTAATTATTTAATGTATAAATGCAGTTTAATCAATTTGGTGTTTAAATATCTATAAATACAGGAGGATTCACTATGTACACTCCCGAAACCGGCCCGGATAATGTTGTAACTATAAAGGTCGTCGGCCTTGGCGGTGCCGGCAACAACGTAGTAAACAGAATGGTCAAGAACGGCACTCAGGGCGCCGAGTTCATAGCGGTCAATACCGACAAGCCTGCCCTCGCCGTTTCCGAGGCGGATCAGAAGATCCAGATCGGCGAGAAGCTCACCCACGGCCAGGGCGCCGGAGCCAACCCCGATATAGGCAAAAAGGCCGCCGAGGAGAGCCGCAACAACATAGCCAAGGCTCTTGAGAACGCCGACATGGTGTTCCTTGCCGCCGGCATGGGCGGAGGCACCGGCACGGGAGCCGCTCCCATAGTCGCAGATATAGCAAGAGAGAGCGGCATCCTCACCGTCGCTGTCGTCACCAAGCCCTTCTCCTTTGAGGGCAAGCGCCGCATGCAGCAGGCTGAGGCCGGCATCAAGGAGCTCCTCAACAAGGTGGACTCCCTGCTGGTCATCCCCAATGACAGACTGAAGAATGCCACCGACCAGAAGCTCACCTTCGCCAACGCCTTCCAGATAGCGGACGAGGTGCTCATGCAGGCCGTCACCAGCATTTCCCGGCTCATTAAGGACACTGCGTTCATAAACCTTGACTTCGCGGACGTCACCGCGATAATGAAGGATTCCGGCTTCGCCCACATGGGCGTGGGCTCCGCCGCCGGCAAGGGCAAGGCGGAGGACGCCGCCAGAGCCGCCATTTCCAGCCCCCTCATGGAGACCTCCATAAACGGAGCCAGAGGCGTGCTGGTCCAGGTCAAGGGCTCCATGGATATAGGTCTTGACGATGTAGAGGCCGCCGTAAGCCTCATCCAGCAGGCCGCCCACCCCGACGCCAACATCATCTTCGGCGCATCCTTCGACGAGAACATGGACGACGAGATAACCGTCACCGTTGTCGCCACCCAGTTCGACGACGGCCCCAAGATCAAGGAGCCGGAGGAGAAAAAGCCCGCCGAGGCGCCGGCCCCCGCTCCCGAGCACACCGGCCTTTATTCCGAGGCAGCCGAGCGCGGCGCCGTCTCCAACGCCCAGCCGAAGATCGAGGAAGTCTCCTTTGACAACCCCGGCGGCGAGGAGGACCCCTTCGACAAGATATTCAAGATCTTCAACAACAAATAAGACGCACGGGATAAATAAAAGACAGCACAGAGCGGACATAATGGTTTACATGTCCGCTCTGTTGTTTTGAGGAGGGATCAAAATAACGGCAAAGAGCTTTTTTAAGGAGCTTTCCGACATCTTTTTCAAACAGAGGCTGCCCAGATCCTCGGCGTCTCTGGCCTTTAATCTGACGTTGTCGGTTTTTCCTCTGCTTTTGTGTCTCGGGGCCATGTTCGGCGGCTCCCGGGAGCTGACTGAGGTGGTGGATGAAATGCTGTCAGGCTTTTTCCCCGAGAGCGATATCGAGCTTATGACCGGCTATCTCACCTTCGGGACGAGGGGCTACGGCAGGGCGGTGTTCATTGCCGGCGCCGTCATGCTCCTG
>JAFYCQ010000087.1 GCA_017539635.1 Oscillospiraceae bacterium | reverse complement strand
TTTTAATTTTGCAAAAATCTATTAACACTAAAAATCCCGGTGCGTGTTACAATTCAACCATGGAAACAGCGAGAGCCGCAAGTACCGGAACGGTTTTTCTTCCCAACTCTTTCTCTTTTCCCGGTCCGGTGCTTTGAGTCCTCACTAAAGCGGCAAAGAATCAACAGCCTGTTTTCACATACATTCCTCTTTTTCTGAAACGACCCCGCCGTGAGGCGGGGTCGTTTCGGTTTATTGACTTGATTCATTCCCGGCGGGATGCCGCCGGCTTTTTTGCTTCCGCGACTATTGCCGAGGCGCCTATGCGGGAAGCGCCGGCCTCTATCATTTTTTCCGCCGCCTCAATGGTGCGGATGCCGCCGGAGGCTTTGACTTTCACGTTTTTGCCAACATTTGCCCGCAAAAGCGCTACATCTTCCGCCGTGGCCCCGCCGGAGGAAAAACCGGTGGAGGTCTTTATGAAATCTGCCCCGGATTCCGTAACTATATGGCAGAGCCGGATTTTTTCATCTTCGGTCAAAAGGCAGGTCTCGATTATCACCTTGAAGACCTTTCCCTGGCAGGCCTTGCGAATGAGCTTCAGCTCCCGGAGAAGGTCGTCGCAGCGCCCTTCCTTCACCATGCCGATGTCTATTACCGCGTCTATTTCGTCCGCGCCGTTTTTAACGGCGTTTTCCGTCTCGAAGGCCTTGACCTCCGGCGTGTTGTAGCCGTTGGGAAAGCCGATGACCGTGCAGATCTTCACCCGGCCGCCCGAGTATTCCGCGGCCCTTGTCACAAAGGATGGGGGAATACAGACGGACGCGGCGGAAAAAACCGCCGCGTCGTCGATGACGGCCATAATATCCGCCCAGGCAGCCTCAGGCTTTAAGAAGGTGTGGTCGGTTATCTTAAGGACGTCTTTTATATCCATTTCAGCAGACCTTGACTATCCAGCCGTGGGTGTCGGGCCGCAGGCCCCACTGGATGCCGGTGAGTTCGTCGTAGAACTTCTGGGTGAGCTCGCCGATGCCGCCGTCGCCGATAACGTACTTCTCGCCCTTGTAGGCCAGCTCGCCCACGGGAGAGACCACGGCCGCCGTTCCGGTGCCCCACATCTCTTCCATCTTGCCGGTCTTTATGGCGTCGATGACCTCGTCCACCTCAATAAGCCGTTCCTCGACGGTGTAGCCCCACTCACGGGCCAGCTCCAAGATAGACTTGCGGGTGATGCCGGGAAGGACGGTGCCGTGGAGGGCGGGAGTGACGATCTTGCCGTCTATCTTGAACATGATGTTCATGGCGCCCACTTCCTCTATGTACGTGCGGTGCACGCCGTCGAGCCACAGGACCTGGGAGTAGCCCTGCTGGGCGGCTCTCTCGCCGGCTCTTATGGAGGCGGCGTAGTTGCCGCCGCACTTGGTAAAGCCGGTGCCGCCGCGAACGGCGCGGACGTCGTCGGACTCTATCATGATCTTAACGGGGTCAAGACCCTCGGGGTAATAGCTGCCGGAGGGGCTGAGGATGATGCAGAAAATGTAGGTGTGGCTGGCGTGGACGCCCACGTGCTCGTCGGTGGCGAAGATGAAGGGGCGGACGTAAAGACTCGTGGCCTCCTTGTCGGGGACCCAATCCTTATCCAACTCAACCAGCTGCTTTAACGCCTCAACGCAGAAATCCACGTCCACCGGCGGGATGCAGAGCCTTTCGGCGGAGGAATTCATGCGCTTGAAGTTCTCCTGAGGCCGGAAAAGCTGAATGGTACCGTCGGCGGTGCGGTAGGCCTTCAGGCCCTCAAAGATCTCCTGGGCGTAGTGGAACACCATGGAGGAGGGTGCCAGCTCAAAGGGGCCGTAGGGAACTATCCTGGGATCGTACCAGCCGCGGCCTTTCTCGTAGTTCATGAGGAACATGTGATCGGAGAAATAGGAGCCGAAGGGCAGGTTGTCGCAGGAGGGCTTTTCTTTCGGGTTTTTGGTGAGTTCAACTCTGATTTTTTCCATTTTATTGACCTTCTTTTCGGAAGTATTCTTTTGATAATAAATAATTATACCAACCTAAGCGGCTCATTTCAAGCTAAATATTGCGTTTTATCCTGTTTATGGCGTTTTTTTCGAGCCTCGACACCTGGGCCTGGGAAATACCTATCTCCGAGGCCACCTGCATTTGTGTCCTGCCCTCGAAGTATCGCATGGACAGGATCTGCTTTTCCCTGGGGGACAGGGCCTCTATTGCTTCTCCGATGGCAATGCGCTGGAGCCAGCTCTCGTCGGTGTTTTTCGTGTCGCTTATCTGGTCTATGCCCCGGACGGAGTCGCCGCTGTCGGAATAGACCGGCTCGTAAAGGGAGACGGGCTCTAAAATGGCGTCCATAGCGGCGACTATCTCGCTTCGCGGTATGCCGGTGAGGCGGGAGATCTCCTCCTCCGTGGGCTCGCGCTGGGACTGGGACATGAGCTTTTCCTTTGCCTGCAGGACCTTGTAGGCAGTGTCTCTTAAGCTGCGGGATATGCGCAGCGCGCTGTTGTCCCGCAGATACCGGCGGATCTCGCCCACTATCATAGGCACGCCGTAGGTGGAAAAGCGCACGTCAAGGTCGGTGTTGAAGTTGTCTATTGCCTTAATGAGCCCTATGCACCCCACCTGGAAAAGGTCGTCGGCGGAGACGCCCCGGTTGGTGAATTTCTGTATGACGGAGAGCACCAGCCGGAGGTTTCCCGCCACCAGCTCCTCCCGGGCCTTTTTGTCCCCGGCGTGGGCATGGCGCAAAAGCTCCATGGTCTCCTCGTTTTTCAGAACCCTTAAGGTTGACGTCGATACCCCGCATATTTCCACCTTGCCCAGCAAAAACGGACCACCTCGCTTAAAAATACTGCAAAAACAGTATTTCCCTGCGGCAGTTCTGTTATTCAGCGGGGCTATTGACAAGGCAAAGTGAAATTTGGTAAACTTTAGCCGTAAAAGAGGTGGTCATTTATGGCAGAGCTGCTTCGCGGCGCCCCTGTGGCGGCCGCCCTTGACGAAAAAACACAGCTCCTTGTTTCGGAGCTGTCAGATACCGGTGTTGTTCCCTGCCTCGCCATATTAAGAGCCGGGGAGAGGCCGGACGATTTAGCTTACGAAAACGCGGCGGCAAAGCGCTGCGCCCGCCTGGGCATCGGTGTTTTGAAGGAGGCGCTTCCCCAAACCGTCACCACGGCGGAGCTTCTGGAAAAGGTCCGGGAGCTGAACGACAACAGCGCCGTTCACGGCATTTTGCTCATGCGCCCGCTGCCGAGGGGCGTGGATGAAAAGCTCGTCTGCGCCGCCATAAGTCCCCAAAAAGACGTGGACGGCGTCACCGGCGCGTCTTTGGCCGGAGTGTTTGCCGACAGCGGCCAGGGCTTTCCGCCCTGTACCGCCCGGAGCTGCATCGAAATGCTTGATTATTACAACATCGAGACCCGGGGCAAAAAGGCGGCGGTCATAGGCCGCAGCCTTGTAATCGGCAGGCCGGTGGCCGCCATGCTGCTAAGCCGGGACGCCACCGTTGCCGTCTGCCACTCAAAAACGGCCGATGTGCCCGCCGTAACAAGGCAGGCGGATATAGTCGTTGCGGCGTTGGGCAAGGCGGAGAGCGTGGGCGCGGAGTTTTTCTCCCCGGGGCAGACGGTCCTGGATGTGGGCATGAGCTGGAGTGAGGAGAAAAATCGCCTCTGCGGCGACGTGGCCTTTGAGGAGGCGGAAAAGACAGTCGCCGCCGTCACCCCGGTGCCGGGAGGAGTCGGCACCGTAACTACCGCCGTCCTGGCGCTGCAGGTGGCGGAGGCATGCAAAAAACAGGTGAAAAGATAACACAAAAATCGCCGCTTGAGGTAAATCCCCAGGCGGCGATCTTCTATTTTTCTTCCTTATTGTCTTCGTTTTTTTCCTTTTCTTCCTCAGTATTCTGCTCCTGGGTCTGCTTTTTATGCTTTCGCATTATGGCGGCCATGATTGCCCCGCAGATGCAGAAGGCTATTACGAATATTATAGCCCGCATCTCTCCGCCGGTGGTTATAACTACGGCGGCAAGGCCCAAAACGGCGGCGATGACATAAAGGATAGCCACGGCCTGCTTCTGGGAAAAGCCCTTGTCCAGGAGTCGGTGGTGGAAATGCCCCCTGTCCGGTTTCATGGGGTTCTGACCGTGGATAAGCCGCCGGAAAAAGGCAAAGCCCGTGTCGAAAAGCGGAAGTCCCAGAACCAGGAAGGGTACGGCGAAGGATATGACGGCGTAGAACTTGAACAGTCCTATTATCGACACCGTAGCCAGCACGAAGCCCAATAACAGCGCGCCCGTGTCGCCCATAAATATCTTGGCCGGGTTTATGTTGTAGGGCATAAAGCCCACGCATGCTCCGACCAGGGCCGCTAAAATGACGGCTACATTGTGCTCCGAGACTATAAGGGCTATCACCAGCATCATGACGGAGGCAATGGCCGAAACGCCCACCGCCAGCCCGTCCAGCCCGTCGATGAGGTTCACGGAGTTGGTTATTGCGACTATCCACAAAACGGTTATGGGTATCGCCAGGGAGCCGAATTTGAGGTATTCCGTGGCGCTCATGACGAGAGGATTAGACAGCACCTCAATTACGACGCCGTGGTAAACGGCAATCAGCGCCGCCCCTATCTGTACGATGAACTTCAAAAGCGCCGGCAGGGGAGTGATATCGTCGATGACGCCGATAATTACCACCACGAGCGCGCCTAAAAGTATGCCGCGCACCTGCTTTGTGATGTTGGCGAAGAGCACCACCGCCACCAGAAAGGCGATAAAGATGGCAAGTCCGCCCAGGCGGGGAATGGGGTGGTCGTGGACGCGCCGGGCCTCCGT
The DNA here is from genome assembly GCA_017539635.1 of Oscillospiraceae bacterium. Classification (GTDB taxonomy): domain Bacteria; phylum Bacillota; class Clostridia; order Oscillospirales; family Oscillospiraceae; genus RGIG6969. The sequence continues at coordinate 1,810 of JAFYCQ010000087.1, read as the reverse complement.
GGGGACGTCCATAGCGCCTACGGAGGCGGCGAAGTGCTTTACAATGGGCGTCGTAAGGAAGCTCAGTACCCCCGCTATGACGATAGCCAGTATTATGTCTAAGTATGTGCCGTTATTGATCATGGAGTTTCACCGAAGGTGAGCTTTATTTTTGGACAAAGCCTACCTTTTTATATACCTTGCGGAGCGTCTTTTCGGCGACATAGGACGCCCGCTGCGCTCCCGTTTTGTAAACGCTTTCGATGTACGCCTTGTCGGCGAGGATGCGCTCGGCCTCCTCCCGTATGGGACGGAGGAGCTCGACCACCGACTCGCCAACGGCAAGCTTGAAGTCGCCGTAGCCGCGGCCCTCAAACTCCGCCTCGATCTCGGAAAAGCTCTTTCCGGAGGCGACGGAGTAAATGCTCATGAGGTTGGATACACCGGGCTTCGTGTCGGGCGCGTAGCGGACGCAGGTCTCGCTGTCGGTGACGGCCCTTTTAAAGGAGCGCATTATCTCCTCGGGCTTCTGCATGATGTAGATGCAGCCGCCGGGGTCCTTGTCGGATTTGGACATCTTGTTTTCTGGAGAGGTGAGACTCATGATGCGGGCCCCCACCTTGGGGATGAACACCTCCGGCATGGTAAAAACGTCGCCATAAACGCCGTTGAAGCGCCCCGCCACGTCGCGGGCCAATTCCACGTGCTGCTTCTGGTCGCTGCCCACGGGCACCAGATCAGCCTGGTAAAGCAGGATGTCCGCCGCCATGAGGGAGGGGTAGGTGAAGAGGCCGGCGTTTATGTTGTCGGCGTTCTTGGCGGATTCGTCCTTGACCTGGGACATGCGGGAGAGCCCCCCGAACACGGTGTAGCAGGACAGCACCCAGGCCAGCTCCGCGTGGGCGGGGACGTGGCTCTGGATGAATATGGTGTTTTTCTCCGGGTCCAGGCCGCAGGCGATGTACTGGGCCAGCTGGGCCAGGGTCCTCTTCCTGAGAAGCTGCGGCTCCTGCCGCACGGTTATGGCGTGCATATCTACTATACAGTAGAAGCACTCGTATTCGTCGGCCAGCTCCACCCAGTTTTTGATCGCGCCCAGGTATGAGCCCAGGGTCAGGTCGCCGGAGGGCTGTATGCCGCTGAAAATCGTCTTTTTCTCGTCCATTATTATGACCATTCCTTCCAGGCACAAAACAACCATAAAAGGAATGGTCATAAAGTGCCATGTTTTTCGGTTGCCGCTTTGCGGCGAGAAAAACGGCTTAGATCAGATAAGGTCGATTTTATTTCAACCTTTTATAAATTCCTTGATGACGTTGCCCAGGATTTCGGTGCCCTTTTCAATCTGCTCGATGGTGGGCATGGAGTAGTTGAGCCGCAGCGCCGGCTTGTCGCGCCGCTGCATGGGGTCAAAGGTGCCGCCGGGGACACAGGCCACCTTGTTCTGCGCCAAAATGGAGCAGACCTCGGCTCCGGAATTGCCCTCAGGCAGGGTGCACCAGACGAAGAGACCGCCGTTCGGGCGAGTGAATTTGACTCTGGGATCCATGTGCTTTTCAAGGCCGGTGAGCATACAGGTGAGCTTTTCGGTGTAGAGCTTGCAGCTCTCCTTTATATGGGCGTCCAGGTCGTAATTCGTCATGTACTCGGCAATGAGCATCTGCGGGAAAAGGGGGGTGTGCACGTCGCAGCACTGCTTTGCCACGGAGAACTTCTGCAGCAGGGACTTGTCCAGCACCAGATAGCCAACCCGGAGGCCGGGGGAGACTATCTTGGAGTAGGAGCCGCAGTAGAGGACTCTGCCCGTGGTGTCAAAGCTCTTTATGGGCGG
>JAFYCQ010000086.1 GCA_017539635.1 Oscillospiraceae bacterium | reverse complement strand
GTGGATATCGAGAAAAGCGGCCTTGACTATTTGGCCCTGGGCCACGTCCACACGTATTCCGGCATACTCAACGCCGGGAAAACCGCCTACGCCTACCCCGGCTGCCCCCAGGGGCGGGGCTTTGATGAGACGGGGGAGAAGGGAGTCATCGTCGGCTCCGTGGGGAAAGACGGCTGCGACCTGGATTTCGTACCCGTTTCATCCAGACAGTACAGGCTTTTATACACCGACATGACGGCCGGCACCGCCGAAAGAGCCGTGCGGGAGGCCTTGTCCCGGGGAGATTTCTCCCGGGATATATGCCGCGTGGTGATCAAGGGCGAAAACGCCGGAAAGCTGAACCTTTCCGCTCTGGAACGGACCTTTGAAAACCAGTGCTTCCATTTGACGGTGCGGGACGAGACGACGCTTCCTTTAAGCCTTTGGGACGCCGCCGGTGACGACTCCTTAAAGGGGCTTTTCGTCCGGCGGGCGCGGGCGTTATACGACGCAGCCGCCCCCGAGGACAAGCGGAAATACGAGCTGGCCGTAAAATACGGCCTCGCCGCCCTGGAAAACAGAGAGGAGTGGAGGCCGTGATTATAAGAAAGCTGCGGGCGTCCTTCGGCGCTCTGGATAAAAGCGAGCTCACCCTAAACGGCGGGCTGAATATCATCGAGGCCCCCAACGAGTCGGGCAAGAGCACCTGGTGCGCCTTCATCAAGGTCATGCTCTACGGCCTGAACACCTCCGACAGGGACAGAAACGGATATATCTCCGACAAGACCCATTACAGGCCCTGGAGCGGCGGGCCTATGGAGGGGGAGATGGACGTCTCCCTTGACGGCCGCATTTTGACACTCCGGCGCACGGGGACGGGCTCGTCTCCCATGCGGAGGTTTTCCGCTTTTTACGCCGACACCGGGGACGAGACGCAAATCTCCGGCACGGATATCGGAGAGAGCCTGACCGGCGTTTCCGAGCGGGTATTCGAGCGCACGGCCTTTATCCGCCAGGCGGGGATAAAGGTGGACAACGCCTATGAGCTGGAAAAGAAAATAGCCTCCATTGTGGCCTCCGGGGACGAGCAGACCTCCGGGACGGAGGCGGACAAAAATCTTAAGGACTGGCAAAACGCCCTGCGCCACAACAAGACCGGACTTCTGCCCCGTCTTGAGGAGGAAAAGCAAAAGGCCGAGGACAAATACGACGCCATATCCCGTGGCTTTGAGAGCCTTTCCGATGCCAGGAGCGAGGTGGAGCGGCTGGAAAAGGTCAGAGAACAGCTGAAGGACGACCTTAAAAAGCACGAGATATTTGAAGTCCGGGACGAGGCGAAAAGAGTTTTAGACGCCAAAAAGGCACTTTCCGACGCTGAAAACCGTCTTAAAGACGCGAAAGCCGAGGCGGAGGCCTTCCGGGAGGCCACGCCGGAGCGGAGAGACGAAATAAAAGCCGCCGCCGCAGCCCTGGCTGCCGTGGCGCCGGTGTATGTCTCGGCCAGAGACGAGCATGAACGTGCACTTTTGGAGGCGGAAAAGGCGAGAATAGCCGAGAGCGAAAGCGTTTTTTCCGGCATGAGCGTAAAAGAGGCGGAGGAACTGGCCGAAAGGGCAGAAAAACTGGAAAAAGATGCTGCCGACTCGGAGGAGAGGGCCCGGAAGGCCGCCGGGAGCTATAAAAGGACGGTGATCACGCTTGCCGCCGTAACCGCCTTTTTGCTGATTGCCGCCATAGTGCTGATGCTGGCGGCGCCCGGCGCAAGCCCCCTGTTTTTCATCCCCGCCGCGGCAGTTCTTATTGCCCTGATCATCTTCGCGGTGCTGAAAAAGCCAAAGAGGGAAGAAAACGCCGGGGCGGAGATAGCTGAGATACTTGAAAAATACGGCGTCCCTGATTCGTCGGCGCTGTCACTCAGGGCCAAAGAATACAGGGATCTGGTCTCTGCCCGGGAAAACGCCGAGGCGGCGCTCAGGACCGCCGAAACTGCCCGGGAAAACGCCGAGAAGTTAGCTGCGGAAGGCCAGACAAAGCTTGATATGACCGTGGCCGCGGC
>JAFYCQ010000085.1 GCA_017539635.1 Oscillospiraceae bacterium | reverse complement strand
CTTCTGCGAGAAGGCGGAGAGTGAGGCCGATTCCGGCGAATTTGACCGGGGCGACGACCCCTGCCGCGACATTCCCTACGAGGAGGCAAAGGCCAGAGCAGATGCCGGGGAGCCATTTGTCATACGCCAGAGGATCCCGAAGGAGGGTACGACCACCTTTTCGGACGCCTCCTTCGGCGACATAACCGTTGAGAACAAGACTCTGGACGACCAGGTGCTCTTAAAGCGGGACGGCCTGCCCACCTACAACTTCGCAAACGTCATCGACGACCACCTGATGGGCATAACCCACGTGGTGCGGGGCAGCGAATATCTCTCCTCCGCGCCGAAGTACAACCTCCTGTACGAGGCCTTCGGCTGGGAGATACCAACCTACGTCCACTGCTCGCCCGTTATGCGGGACGCCCACAACAAAATGTCCAAACGCCACGGGGACCCGTCATACGAAGATCTGAGAGATCAGGGCTTTTTGACCTCCGCCATACTCAATTACGTGGCGCGTTTGGGCTGGTCGCCCAGGGGAGAGCTGGCGGAGAAGGAGTTTTTCACCCTGCCGGAGCTCATCGAAGCCTTCGATATCGGCGGGATCTCCAAATCCCCGGCCATTTTCGACATCGAAAAGCTTACTTATTTCAACGCAAACTACCTGCGCAGCATGGCGCCGGAGGACTTTTCAAAGGCCGCCGAGCCATATATCCGCCAGGCGGTGAAAAACCCGGATATCGACGCCGCCGAAATCGCCGCTCTGCTGCAGGCCCGGTGCGAAAAGCTCACGGAGATACCGGAGAAGGTTGACTTCTTCGACGCCCTGCCGGAATATGACTCAGAGCTTTTTACTCACAAGAAGTCCAAGAGCACGCCGGAGACGGCCAAAGCAATGTTGGAGGCGGTCATCCCGGCCCTTTCCCAGACAGAATGGACGCCGGAGGCGATCCTTGCCGTCCTCACAAGCCTTGCCGAAAAGCTGGAGGTAAAAAACGCCACTCTCATGTGGCCTGTGCGCATCGCCGCCGCCGGCAAGGCCGTGACACCGGGAGGCGCCGTGGAGATCTGCCACATTTTAGGCAAGGACGAGACGCTGCGCCGGTTGAAGCTGGGCCTTGAAAAGCTGAATTGACAAATTAAAACATTAATAATGCGCCCCTCCTGCGGAGAAATTATCCGCAAGGGGGGCGCTTTTTATGTCAAAAAGGCTTATTTCAAAAATCACGGCCTTCGTGTTGGCCGGCTTTGCCGTATTGGGCGGGTTTATACTGCAGGGGCGCGCGGAGGCCGAAAGCCTGGAGCGCCAGGTGGAGCTGGGCTATCAGCGCGCTTTTTCGGAGCTTGCCTCGGCGTCGGATCAGCTCTCCGCGTCACTTTCAGAATGCGTGTGCTTTGAGAGCGCCGGCGCTTTTTCCTCCGTGTGCGCCGAAGCCTACGCCAGGGCGGAGGCGGCCCAGAGCGCGCTGGGAGCGCTCCCCTTTTCAGGGGCCGAGCTTACCGAGACGGCCACCTTCTTTTCCAAGGCGGGGGACTACGCCTGGGTCATGGCAAAAAAGGCGGCCTCGGGGCAGGCGCTTTCAGAAGAGGAGAGGAAAAACCTCTCCGCCCTGGCCGCCGGGGCAGGGCTTCTGTCTGACAATTTAGAGGAGCTCTACGCCGGACTGAGGAACGGGGAAGTGACCTTCAAGGCGGCGGAAAACTTAGCGTCGGAGGCCTCCTCCACTCTGGCCGACGGCTTTGTCTCCATGGAAAGCGAGTTTCCGGAGCTGCCGTCTCTCATTTACGACGGCCCTTTCTCCGAGCACCTTACGGACAGAAACCCGGCGTTTCTCGAAAACGCCCCGGAGATAACTAAAGAAGAGGCCGTAAAGCGGGCTTCCGACTTCACCGGCATGGCCGAGGAGAAGTTTACCGTTGAGTATGAGCGGGGCGGGGACATTCCCGTTTACGTACTCTCCGCCCGTTCCCTCCACGGAAGCCTCATTGTCGAGGTATCCGTCGCCGGCGGCGTGGTGACCCGGCTGAAAAACACAAGAACGGCAGGGGAGAGCATAATGTCCGTTGAGGATGGCGTTGCCATCGCGGAAAAATTCCTGGCCTCCCACGGATACGACGGCATGGAAAAGAGCTATTACCATATCGATGACGGCGCCGTAACCGTGAATTTCGCCTGTACCCAGGAGGGAGTGACGTGCTATCCCGATCTGGCCAAGGTCACCGTCGCCCTGGACACCGGCCGGGTGGTGGGTTTTGAGAGCGAGGGCTACGTTATGAGCCACCGGGAGAGAGAGTTATCCGAGCCCAAAGTGACGCAGGAGGATGCGGAGGGGCGGGTCTCCGAAAACCTGACCGTCCTGTCAAGGGGACTGGCAGTCATAGAGACCGGCGGTAAAAACGAGGTCATGTGCCACGAATTCAAATGCGAGGGCGCCGACAAGAGGCATTATATCCTCTACGTAAACACCGAGACCGGGCAGGAGGAAAAGCTACTCATGCTCATAGAGGACGAAAACGGGACGCTGACGGTGTGACAAAAAATGGCGTCCCTTTTTGGGAAAAGCTGTTGCAAGGCGACTGATGAGGGGCGCGGGCGGTTGGTCGTGAGGTACACCTCATCTGGTATCCGGCTTGAGTGAGACGCCGGATGCCACCTTCCCCTAAAGGGGAAGATGGTAAATCATTAAACTAAAATACTACTTAATTATGGCTTTTGCTGTGAGTAGTTTAGATTATTATAATTAATAATAATCATCTTGCAAATAGTTTGACTATATATTATTATATTATATATGTAATTAATTTATGCTATTATTTTAAATTGGAGATGGTTATATGAAGAGGGATATGTATGATTTACCGGATACTTTATATGATTTTGCTCAATTTCAAGATTATCGATTAACGATTAAGGAACTTGCTTCTTTAGTTGAAGATGAAGATTGGAAGTATCACAATACTCAATCTGCTGCTTCTGATTATCCAATTTTAGAGAACTATATTCGTAATACCTACACTCGCTTGTCACGCGAGAAAAAAGTAGCATATTCAATTGATAAACAGCTTTGTAGTTTTGATACAGGATTGTTATCAAGGCATCAGCATGAACCTGTATATATGCAGTTTTGTATTAACAATAATCCTGCTATAGATTGTTTTTGGTATTTTAACAAGTTTTTCCGAAAAGGTGAAAATGATGTAAGAAAATACTCAAAACTGCCAGAAATGGCGTTTTATTGGGATGACCCGGCTAAGCTTGTGTTTGATACGCGTAAAGAATTAATTGTTAATGTCGAACACATTATTCAAGACAATAAAGCACGGTTCCCTGCGCCATTCTCTTCACTTCCAGATTATCAGTTACAGTTAATAATTGATGGAAGTGTAAATGCTGCAAAAGAACGTCTGCGGAGAAACTATAAAATTGCTGTGCCACAATACTTTATAACAAGTGGGACAATTCAACTTCTTATTCCTTTATGTTTAGCAGCACAAGATACTGCTGATTTGGCAATAGTTGTAGAGGATTACGGAACAATGTATAGAGCATCTACTTGCTTAACTTTGGATCAAGCAATTAACAATGCACGGCTCCTAGCACGGCCAGATAGAGATTGGTTGAATCCATAATGCTTTGGCATTTTTTAGTTGGAGGATTATAATAATTGAAAGAACAAAGTCTCAATGAAAGAATTATAAAAAATGTTATATTAGAATCAAAAGAGACAGATAATTGGGATACTCTAATTGGGTTTGATAATTATGAGGTTAATCGAAAAGGTAAGATAAGAAACAGATTCAGCGGACGTGAAATTGGAACACTTGATGAACATGGATATGTTCGCGTTGTGTTAAAGCAGAATGGTCAAAACTATAGCAAAGCTGTTCATGTGTTAATTGCAACACAATACATACCAAATCCAGATAATAAGCCATTTGTAAACCATATAGATGAAAACCGCTCAAATAACTGCGTTGAAAACCTTGAATGGGTTACAGCAAAAGAAAACGCAAACCACGGGGAGCGTAACACAAAGGTATCTAGTAGAATTAGCAGACCCGTAAATGAATATACGCTTTCTGGAAAATATATTCGTACTTGGAAGAGCATAACAGCATTTGCAAATTTTTATGGTGTTAATGTATCTAATTCTCGTCAAGCAGCAATTAATACAAAGTATAAACTCACGGTAGCACACCGCCAACTTAGAGTGTACAATGGTGAAACAAATGATATTGAACCAATAAATAGGATTTCTGCAATTAATGCTTATACTGAATACCCCGAAGTACCTGAAGATTTGCTATATAAACCAAAAAGTGAACATGAAGAAGTAATGGAAGCTATAGAACGATTATTGACAGTAGCATTATCAAAAAAACAAAAAACAATTGATACCAATCTGATTAAATCATATATTGAGAAAATGGAAAAGATGATTGTCGACTTGCAACAAAAATAATAATGAACTTAGTATTTTATTGGAATACAATAAAACCACAAAGCCGTTGCCGTGATTAATCGCGACAGCGGCTTATGTTGTATCCTTTTTTACATCGTCCCCACTATTGCGTCTGCCAATGCTTCCAACGCCTCGGCGGAGTCTTCCTTTACGGCGGAGGCCACGGTCACGGGGTCGGATATGACCCGGATGTTTTTGAGCTTTTCCAGCATTTGGGGCATGAGCTTTCCTGACATGGGGGCCCAGGAGCCGTTTTCTATGAAGGCCACGTCGCGGTTTTGAAGCCCGTGGGCGGCTATGTCGTGCAAAACCGTCTCCATGGTGACGAAAACGCCGGCGTTGTATGTGGTGGCGGCGAAAACCAGGTGGCTGCACCGGAAGGCCTCAGAGACGATGACGCTGGGGTGGGTGACGGAGACGTCGTACATGACAATGTCCTTTACTCCTTTTTCCGCCAGACGGGCCGCCAGTATGTCGGCGGCGTTCTGGGTGTCGCCGTAAACGGAGGCGCAGGCTATCATAACGGCCTTGTCCTCCGGCTCGTAGGCCGCCCATTTGGCGTATCTGTCGATTATTCTGTCAAAATCCTGCCTCCAGACGGGGCCGTGGAGAGGGCATATCATCTTTATGTCCAGTGCCGCGGCCTTTTTCAGCAGGGCAGCGGTGCTGGGGCCGTACTTGCCCACGATGTTTGTGTAGTAGCGGCGTGTCTCGTCAAGATAACGGCGCTCAAAGTCCGTCTCGTCCATGAAGATGTTCCCGGAAAGGGCGCCGAAGGTGCCGAAGGCGTCAGCGGAGAAGAGAATACCCGCCGTCTCGTCGTAGGACACCATGACCTCCGGCCAGTGCACCATGGGAGCCATGATGAATTTGAGGACGTGGCCGCCTAAATCCAGGGTCTCTCCCTCCTTGACGGCCAGGGCGCCTTCCGTCAGGGCAGCGCCGAAGAACCGCTCTATCATGGCAATGGCCTTGGCGGAGGCTACTATGACGGCATCGGGATAGCGGCGCTTTACCTCGGCCAGAAGCGCGCCGTGATCCGGCTCCATGTGGTGGACGATTATATAATCGAGCTTTCCGCCGTCGAGACCGGCTTCGAGATTTTCCAGAAACTGCCCGGAGACGCTTTTGTCCGCTGTGTCAAAGAGGACGTTTTTCCCGGCTTTCAGGAGGTATGAATTATATGACACGCCGTTGGACAGGGGGTAGGCTGCCTCAAAAAGGGCGAGCTTCCTGTCGCTGGCGCCTATGTAGTAAAGTTCGTCGGTCAGCTTTCTTATGCAGTGCATTTCGTTTCTCCTTTATTTGAAAAGATCGTCGGCGGAAAACATATCCTGCTGGGCGTTTTTAGCCGCCGGGTCTGCCGCCGGGACGCCTGTTACGTTTTCCGGCATGGCGGCGGGGGCCTCGGTGGGGGCGGTGCCGTTTATGAACTGCATTTCCTGCCATTGTTCTTTTGTTATCAGGATCTGACGGGGCTTGGAGCCCTCAAAGGGCCCCACGACGCCGATCTCCTCCATCTGGTCAACGATCCGGGCTGCCCGGGAGTAGCCCAGCTTCAGCCTGCGCTGAAGGAGGGAGACGGAGGCCTGACCCAGCTCGAACACCACATCCACAGCCTGGGGCAGAAGCTCGTCGTAATCGCTCTTGGGCTCGGATTTTTCCGGCTCCTTTTTGTCGGCGCCCTTGCCCTCGGCGGCCTTTTCAATCTGGGCGATGACATCCTGGGCATATTCCGCCTCGCCGGATTCCTTGACGAATTTGACTATATTTTCCCGCTCCTCGTCAGAGACCCAGGTGCCCTGGATGCGTATGGGCTTGGAGGTGCCGATGGGGGCGTAGAGCATGTCGCCGTTGCCGACTAACTTGTCGGCGGCTCCGCCCGCGTCCAGTATGATTCGGGATTCGAGAGCGGAGGAGACCTTCAACGCTATGCGGGAGGGTATGTTGGCCTTCATGAGACCGGTAATGACGTCGGCACGGGGGCTCTGAGTGGCGATAATGAGGTGAACGCCCGCGGCGCGGCCCATCTGTGCCACGCGGCAGATAGCCTCCTCCACCTCCTTGGAGGCCACCAGCATGAGGTCGGCCAGCTCGTCTATTACCACAACGATGTGGGGAATGGGGCGGATCTCGTCGTTTTCCGCCTCCTTGCAGTACTCGTTGTAAGAGGCAATGTCCCGGGCTCCGGACTCGGAGAAGAGGCGGTAACGCTTCATCATCTCGGTAACGGCCCACTGCAGAGCGCCGGCGGCCTTTTTCGCCTCGGTGACCACGGGGACCAGCATGTGGGGTATGCCGTTATATACCTTGAACTCAACCATTTTCGGGTCGATCATGATGAACTTGACCTCGTCCGGCGTGGCCTTGTAGAGGATACTCAGAATCATGGAGTTGAGGCAGACGGATTTGCCGGAGCCGGTGGTGCCGGCTACCAGCATGTGGGGCAGCTTGGAAATGTTGCCCACTATGGCGTCGCCGCTGATGTTCTTGCCGATGGCAAAGGTCAGCTTGGAGCTGGCGTTCTTGAAGGCGGGGCTGTCGATGAGCTCCCGGAGATAGACGGTGCTGACCAGCTTATTG
>JAFYCQ010000084.1 GCA_017539635.1 Oscillospiraceae bacterium | reverse complement strand
TACGAAATGATGAAGACCATGACGAAGCAGATGTCAAAGGGCAAGATGCCCATGGGCTTCGGCATGGGAAAACGGGGCAAAAAGGGCCTGTTTGGTTTTTAGCGATCAACATATCACCAATGATATTTTGATATAAATTTCAATCATATAAAAACGGAGGTGACAACACCATGGTCAAAATCAGACTTCGCAGAATGGGCGCCAAGAAGAACCCCTACTACCGCATAGTCGTGGCGGATTCCCGCAGCCCCCGCGACGGCCGCTTCATCGAGGAGCTTGGCACCTACGATCCTCTTGCCGAGCCGGCGGCTGTCAAAGTGAACGTCGAGCGCGCAAGATACTGGGTCGGCACCGGCGCTCAGCCCACCGATACCGTACGGGCGCTTCTCAAAAAGGCGGAAGTGCTTTAAGGAGAATGCCAGATGAAAGACTTGTTGCTTTATATCGCGCAGAACCTCGTCGATAATCCGGACGAGGTCTCCGTGACTGAGCGCGTCACGGACAGAGAAACAGTCTTTGAACTGCGCGTTGCTCCCGGTGACATGGGAAAGGTCATCGGCCGTCACGGCAAGATTGCCGGCGAGATACGCTCCCTCATGCGCGCTGTGGCGCAGAAGCAGGGCAAGCGCGTCAGCGTAGATATTGTCGATTGACACAATACAGCAAATGGGGGTCGTTTTTACGATCCCCATAAAACTATTTGCGAGGACTTTATGAAAGAGAAATCAAAATACCTTGAGGCGGGCAAAATAGTGAACACCCACGGCGTCAGGGGCGAAATAAAAATCGAGCCCTGGTTTGACACGCCGGAGGCCTTCTGCCGCCTGAAGCGTATATTCATAGACGGAAAAGAGGTCAAAATCCTCCGCTCCCGCCCCCAGGGGCATATGGTCATCGCCGCACTGGAGGGCGTAGCGGACATTGACGGCGCCATACGCCTCAAAAACAAAGTGTTGCTCTTTGACCGGGCGGACGTAAAGCTGCCGGAGGGAGAAAACTTCATCTCCGACCTCATAGGTCTGGACGCCGTGGACGACGAGACCGGGGAAAAGATCGGAATAATCTCCGACGTTCTCACCCTCCCCGCCGGGAACATTTACGAAATCAAGGGCGACCGGGAGATACTTATCCCCGCCGTTTCCCAGTTCGTCGTCTCCGCCGACGTGGAATCCGGTGCCGTCCGCTTCCGTCTTATAGAGGGAATGTAACATGTATAACATAGACATTATGACCCTCTTCCCCGACACCGTGGGGGACATGCTCTGCGAGAGCGTCCTGGGCCGGGGTCAGGAGCGGGGCTATATCCGGGTAAACACCTGGCAGATTAGGGACTACACCACAAACAAGCAGAATCAGGTGGACGACTACCCCTACGGCGGCGGCCGCGGCTGCGTCATGCAGGCCCAGCCCCTCTGTGACTGCCGCAGGCACATTCTGGAAACGGTATCGCCCGGCGAGCGGGTGCGCACCATATACATGTCCCCCTGCGGCAAGGTCTTTACCCAGGAGGACGCAAAACGGCTCCGGCAGGACTATGACCGGCTCATTTTAGTCTGCGGCCACTATGAGGGCGTGGACGAGCGGTTTATCGAGGCCTGCGTGGACGAGGAGCTTTCCATCGGCGACTTTGTATTGACCGGCGGCGAGATACCCGCCATGGCGGTGGCGGACGCCGTCTGCCGCCTGGTGCCCGGAGTCCTGCCCGACGAGGAGTGCTACACCGAGGAGAGCCACTGGGACGGGCTTCTGGAGTACCCCCAGTATTCCCGCCCCGAGGTTTGGGAGGGCCGGGCCGTGCCGGAAATACTCCTCTCCGGCCACCATGCCAACATCGCCAAATGGCGGCGCAAGCAGTCCATAATCCGCACAAGGCTGCGCAGGCCGGACATGTATGAAAAACTGGAATTTACAACGAAGCAGGACAAAAAACTGCTGGCGGAAATAGAGGAAGAATTAAATGAAAAACAGAATTGAAGATTACGCCCGGATGCTCATAGAAACCGGGCTCAACGTGGAAAAGGGCACGAATCTGGTGATCTCCTGCCCCGTGGAGTGCGCTCCCTTTGCCCGCCTCTGCGCCGAAAAGGCCTACGACAGGGGCTGCCGTGAGGTAATAATGAACTGGTCGGACGACGCCCTCACCCGCATGAAGTACCTGCGGGCGGAAAACGACGTCTTCGACAGCGTCCACCCCTGGGTCTCGGACTTTTACAACAAGGTCACCGAAAAAAACTGCGCCTGGCTGGCCATCCACGCCAGCGACCCCGAGGCGCTTTCCGGCGTGGATCCCGACAGGATAAGGAGAGCTACCGCCGCCTCCGGCGAGGCCATAAAGCCCTTCCGCGAGCGGCAGATGACAAATTTTTACCCCTGGTGCGTGGCCTCCGCCCCGGGAAAAGCCTGGGCGAAAAAGGTCTTCCCAGGCCTCTCTGAGGAAGACGCAAAGGAAAAGCTCTGGGGTCTCATTCTTGACTGCTCCCGTGTCTATGAGGGCGCCGACGCGGCGAAAGAGTGGGAAAAGCACATGCTCACCTTAAAGGAGCGGGTCAGTAAGCTCAACGAATTAAGCTTCAGATCCCTGCATTATGTAAACTCAATCGGCACAGACCTGACAATAGAGCTGCCGGAAGGCCACTTCTGGGAGGGCGGCGACGAAAAAACGGCTGACGGCCGCAAGTTCTCCGCCAACATCCCCACGGAGGAGGTCTTCACCGCCCCGAAACGGTACGGCGTGAACGGCGTGGTCTTCGCCACCAAGCCCCTGGTGGTAAACGGCAGCGTGGCGGAGAACTTCTCCTTCACCTTCAAGGATGGCAAAATCGTGGACATAAAGGCCGAAAAGGGCCTGGAGCTCTTAAAGGCCGCGGTGGCCGTGGACGAGGGGGCAGCTTATCTCGGCGAAGTCGCATTGGTCCCCTACGACTCCCCCATTTCCAACTCCGGCGTGCTGTTCTACAACACGCTCTTTGACGAAAACGCCTCCTGCCACCTGGCCTTCGGCGACTCCTATCCCTGCATCGAGGGAGGAGCCGGCATGACCGAGGAGGAACGGACGGCCCATGGCCTCAATCACTCCATAATGCATGAGGACTTCATGGTGGGCTCCCGT
>JAFYCQ010000083.1 GCA_017539635.1 Oscillospiraceae bacterium | reverse complement strand
GACAAGACGCCGGGAGAGCTTTCCGAGGGCATGAAGGTGAAGCTGAACCTCGCCGCCGCCCTGTCCCACCGGGCGGAAATGCTCATTTTAGACGAGCCCACCAGCGGCCTCGACCCTGTTTCCCGGGCGGAGATACTGGAGATATTCAAATACCTGCGGGACAAAGGCACGGCCATACTTTTTTCCACCCACATAACGACGGATCTGGAGGAGTGCGCCGACAGGATAGCCTATATCCGGCAGGGGAGGCTGGAGGCCTGCGCGCCGCTTTCTGACTTCATAGCCGAAAACGGCGGCGGGAGCTTAGAGGAGATAATGGTGGCCAGGGAGAAGGAGGATTTCCATGAAAAACTTGCTGATTAAGGAAATAAAGCTCACTTCAAACCCCATCACCTTCATCTTCCTGGCCTTCACTCTCATGACCTTCGTTCCCGGGTATCCCATCCTCATGGGGACGTTTTTCATAAGCTTAGGCATCTTCCACACCTTCCGCAGCGGCCGGGAGGCAAACGATACTCTTTACACCGTGCTTCTGCCCATACGGAAGCGGGACGCGGTCAAGGCAAGGTTCATTTTCGTCTGCGCCGTACAAATGGCGGCAATGATACTTATGGCGATCTTCACCGCCATACGAATGACGGTGCTTAAGGACGTGCCGGTCTATGTGGAGAACGTCATGCTGGATGCAAATCTCGTTTTCCTGGGAGCGGCGCTGCTGGTATTTGCCGCCTTCAACGTCTTTTTCGTTGCGCCGTTTTTTGAGACGGCGGTGAAGTTCACGGTACCCTTCGTGGTGTTTTCCGTCGTGGCTTTCATCATAATCGGTGCTGCCGAGGCGCTGAACCACGTCCCGAGGCTGGGGGTCCTCAACGGAGCAGGGGGAGCGGGTGCGCAGATCGTCGTGCTTGTCATATGTATTATAGTTTACATTATCGCCACCCTGCTGGCCCTAAAAACCGCTCAGAAGTGCTTTGAGAAGGTAGATTTATAATCAGTTTTTTATTTAAAGATATGGAAAATGGAATTTTAATCTGCTATAATTAAAATAGATTTATTATAAACAGAGGTGAGTTCCAATATGGCGGGAATAAAAGAATATAAATGCCTGTCCTGCGGTGCGCCGCTGGAGTTTGACGCCGGCAGCCAGAACGTGAGCTGCAACAGCTGCGGAAACTCCTTCACCGTAGAGGCGCTGCAGGCGGCCCAGGACGCGGACCCCAACCAGTCCTCCTTTGACTGGGGCGACTACAAAAAGGACTACGGACAAGGCGGGATAGAGGGGACGAACGTCTATCTCTGCGAGAGCTGCGGAGCGGAGATAGAGGCGGACGCCAACACCGCCGCCACCCGCTGCCCCTACTGCGACAACAACATAGTGCTGACGGACAGAGTCTCCGGCGGCCTGCGGCCCAACGGAGTCATCCCCTTTAAGATCACAAAGGAGCAGCTCCCCGAGTACTTAAAGAAGTTCTACAAGGGCAAGAGCCTGCTGCCCAGGGGATTTTTCTCCAACCACGTTTTGAGCAAAGCACAGGGCGTTTATGTCCCCTTCTGGCTTTACGGCTGCCATCTCTCCGGCTCCATGGATTTCGACGCCCAGACGGTGAGGACCTATCGGGACGGCAATTACGACTGCACCGAGACCTCCCACTATCTCTTGCGGCGTCAGGGCAGAATGGAATTTGAGAACGTGCCGGTGGACGCCAGCCTGAAAATGGACAACGATCTCATGGACTCTTTGGAGCCTTTTGACTTCTCCGAATTAAAGCCCTTTGACGGCGCTTATCTCTCCGGCTTCGTGGCGGACAAATTCGACTCCACCCCCGACGACGAGATGGACAGAGCCGAGGGCCGCATGCTGAAAAGCGCCGCCGACGAGATATCCAGCACGGCAAACTACGGCATGGTGACCGTGCGCTCCAAAAACCTCAAGGCTGATGACGCCAAGGTCAGCTATGTACTGCTGCCGGTTTATCTCCTTAACTGCGAGTACGGCGGCAAGAAGTACCAGTACGCCGTGAACGGCCAGACGGGCAAGACGGTGGGTGAGCTGCCGGTGAGCAAGGGCAAGAGCTGGGGCTTCTTCGGCGGCGCCTTTGCCATAATCGGCGCTATCGCCTTCGGCATCCTGGCCTTGCTGCTTAACATGTGAGGAGGCGCGACATGAAGAGACTTTTTGCTGTATTATTCGCCGTCCTTATG
>JAFYCQ010000082.1 GCA_017539635.1 Oscillospiraceae bacterium | reverse complement strand
CCTTCAAGATCCTCGAAAACGCCGAGGGCCTTGTGCTCGGCCTGCAGAGCGGAGCTCTTGACCTGGTCTCCCACATGACCAGCGACCAGACGGCCCAGCTTGACACCGGCAAGTTCCAGATCGCGGTGGGCACCATGAATCTGGTCCAGGCCCTCTACCTCAACAACGCAGAAAAGCCCTTCGACGATATAAGGGTGCGTCAGGCCCTCTGCTATGCCATTGACAAGCAGGCGGTCATCGACCTGGCCTTCGACGGCTACGGCGTGCCTCTGGGCACCTCCATGTTCCCCTCCTTCGCCAAGTATTATGACGACAGCCTCACCGATTACTACACCAAGGATATCGACAAGGCAAAGGCCCTGCTTACCGAGGCCGGTTACCCCGACGGCTTCTCCATGACCATAACCGTACCCAGCAACTACACCCCCCATGTGAACACCGCCACCGTGCTCGTTGATCAGCTGGCCGCCGTGGGCATCACCGCCACCGTGCAGCCCATCGACTGGTCCACCTGGCTCTCCGACGTTTACGGCGGACGCCAGTTCCAGAGCACCATCACCGGTCTCACCAGCGACAACATGACTGCCCGTAAGCTTTTGGAGCGCTTCGGCAGCGAGATAAGCAACAACTTCACCAATTACAACAATAAGGAATACGACGAGATACTGGCCAAGGCCGTCTCCGCCACGGACGACGCCCAGCAGACCGAGCTCTACCGGCAGCTGGAGAAAAACCTCACCGAGAACGCCGCCAACGTCTATCTGCAGGATATGGCGGATCTGGTGGCCGTGAGAAGCGGAGTCGAGGGGCTGACCTTCTATCCTCTCTACGTCCTCGACGTGTCCGCTCTTTACTGGGCATAAGCAAAACATGTCCCGGCGCGCTTTTCTGCGCGCCGGGCATTGCCGTTTTAAATTGCACATAAAGGAGGGCGCTTTGTGAAGTATGCCCTTAAACGTATCGTGATGCTGATAATCACCATGGTGATAGTGTCGCTTCTGACGTTCCTGGCCTTTACCATAGTCTCCGGCGACCCTGCCCGCAATATGCTGGGCATCGAGGCGACGCCGGAGCAGGTAGCGGCCCTGCGCCATGAGCTGGGGCTTGACCTGCCCTTTTTCACAAGATATATAAACTGGCTCACAGGCTTTTTCACCGGAGATCTGGGAGTATCCTACAGCTACCGACTGCCGGTGTGGGGGCTGATTGCCTCAAAGCTTGGGGTAACGCTCCTTTTAAGCCTTATCAGCTTTGTCATGATAGTCGCCATATCCATACCCCTGGGCGTTCTGTCCTACCAATGGGTGGGCGGCCCCCTGGACTGGCTGCGGACGGCCATTAATCAGCTTTGCATGGCGGTGCCGCCGTTTTTCACGGGAATACTCGTATCCTGGCTCTTCGGCATAATCCTTAAATGCTTTGTGCCGGGGGGCTTTCCCAGCCTGGGCACAAACCCGCTGGGAGCCATAAAGCACCTGTTTTTCGGTGCGATATGCCTCAGCATACCCAGGATAGCCATGACCGTCCGCATGATGCGCAGCACGGTCATAGACGAGATGAACAAGGCCTATGTCCGCACCGCGATTTCCCGGGGCAACGACCGCAAGGGCGTTTTGAGGACCCACGTGCTGAAAAACTCCCTTGTCTCCGTCGTGACCTTCCTGGGACAGACCATGGCGGAGATAATCGGCGCCAGCATAGTGGTGGAGCAGGTTTTGGGCATTCCGGGGCTGGGCAGGTTCCTGGTGACCTCCATATCCTCCCGGGATTACCCCGTGGTGCAGGCGATAGTCGTGATACTGGCCTTCTGGGTGGTGCTGGCGGGCACCGTGGCCGACCTGGTCAATCAGTACATAGACCCGCGGCTGAGACTGGGGGGCGAGACATGAAAAAGAAACGGCTCAACGGCTACCTGCTGGCCGGCATCATCATCACCGGCGTACTGGTTTTCATGATAATCTTGGGCGCCTTCTGGACGCCCTATTCCCCCACGGCAATGGACGGGGCGGCAAAGTTCCAGGCCCCCTCCTGGGCGCATATCTTCGGCACGGACAATTTCGGCCGCGATATTTTCAGCCGCATTTTAAAGGGCAGCGGCACCACCTTTACAATAGCCCTGATGACCATAGTCATCGGCGCCGTTTTAGGCACTCTGGTGGGCGCGGTCACCGGCTATTTCGGCGGCATAGTGGACGACGTTCTGATGCGGCTGAACGATGCCCTCACAGCCTTTCCCAGCATACTTCTGGCGCTGCTGGTAATAAGTATCGTGGGGCCCGGCCAAAAGTACAACGTGGTCCTGGCCCTGGGCCTGGTGTTCATACCCAGCTTCGCCAGGGTCACGCGAACGGCCTTCGCGTCCTTAAGGGACGTAAACTACATCACAAGCGCACGGCTCATGGGGGCCGGCAGCGGCAGGATCTTGGCGGTGCATCTGCTGCCCAACACCATGAGAACGCTCCTGCCCGCCCTGACCATCGGCTTTAACAACGCCGTTCTGGCGGAGGCCAGCATGAGCTTTCTCGGCATCGGCGTGACGCCGCCGGACGCCTCTTTGGGCTATATGCTCTCCGAGGCTCAGGCCATGTTCACCGCCGCCCCCTGGTACGCTTTAGGCACTGGCCTCGTCATCGCCCTGCTGGTTTTCGGCGTGGGGCTCATAGGCGAGGGGCTTCAGATACTGAACAGGGAGGTGGACTGATGCTTGTTATAGACGATCTCCATGTGCAGTTCAACGGCAGCGACCGGGAGGCCGTTTCCGGCGTTTCCCTCACCATAAACGACGGGGAAATCGTGGGCCTCGTGGGCGAGAGCGGCAGCGGCAAGACAGTCACGGCCATGAGCATAGCGGGCCTTCTCCCGAGAAAAAAGTGCAGGCTCTCCGGCAGCATACTTCTGGACGGACAGGATCTGCTCCACGCCGAGCGGTCGGCCCTGCGGCTTTTGCACGGCAAAAAGATAGGCGTAGTTTTCCAGGACCCCATGAGCGCCATGGATCCCCTTATGAAGGTGGGACGGCAGGTGTCCGAGGTGCTGCGGATACACGAGCCGGACATAACCAAGGAGGAGCGGAAGAAGCTGGCCCTTCAGGCCCTTTCCGAGGTGGAGCTGCCCGAGCCCGAGGTGATATTCAACAAGTACCCCCACGAGCTCTCCGGCGGCCAGCAGCAGAGGGCCATGATAGCCTCGGCGATCATAATAAAGCCGACGCTTCTCCTGCTGGACGAGCCCACCACGGCCCTGGACGTCACCATCCAGGCCCAGATTCTGGAGCTGCTCAAAAAGCTCAACCGGGAGACGGGCATTTCCATGCTCTTTATATCCCACAACCTGAACGTGGTGCGGAAGCTCTGCTCCCGTGTGGCCGTCATGCAGCGGGGCAGGATAGTTGAGAACGGCGAGACCAACGAGGTGTTTTTCAATCCTCAGCACCCCTACACAAAAAACCTCATAGACTCCATACCCACAAGAGGAGGTAAGCAGACGAAATGAGCGACGACCT
>JAFYCQ010000008.1 GCA_017539635.1 Oscillospiraceae bacterium | reverse complement strand
CACCGTGGGCATAACCCAGGGTGTCATGCCCCTTATCGGCTATAACTACGCCGCCGGAAATCATCCCCGGGTGCGCTCGGTGGTACGGTTTTCCATCGTTATCCTGCTGGTCTTCGTGGCGGTAATGCTGGCCGTCTGCCAGCTCTTCCCCGTCGCCCTGCTGCGGCTTTTCGTCTCGGACGAGGCAACGGTCACGCTGGGGGCGGAGTTTCTGACCCGCTGGAGCGTCACATTGCCGGCCATGGCCTTTGTGTTCCTGTTCAATTCCGTTCTGCAGGCCATGGGTAAATGGGTCCTGCCCCTACTGCTCACCGTTCTGCGTCAGGCGGGGCTTTTCATACCCATTATGCTGATACTGAACAGGGCCGTGGGCCTGTTCGGCCTGATCTGGGCCCAGCCCATAGCCGACGGCATATCCCTGGCGCTGGGGATAATCATGTATTTCGCAACTATGAGAAAAACGCTTCGTAATTGACACGAAGCGTTTTTTCATTATTCTCACGGAATGCTTATCCCGTTATCTCCCTTGCCAGCCTGTTGGCCTCCTCATAGACCTTTCCCGGCTCGGCGCCGATGAAGAACTCGCCGTTTTCGTACAGCACCCTGCCGTCTATCATGGTGAGGCGGACGTTTTCCTTGGAGCCGGCATAGACTATGTTCTTGACTATATTGTGCTCCGGCTGCATGTTCGGGCGGTTGGTGTCTATGAGCACAAGGTCGGCGCGCTTGCCCTCCTTTATGCAGTCGCAGTCTGTCAGGCCCATGGCGAGGGCGCCGACGGAGCAGGCCGAGCGCAAAACGTCGGCGGCGTCCATGGCGGAGGCGTCCATTTCCCGCACCTTGGGCAGAACGGCTGCCAGATACATCTCCCGGAACATGTCCAGAGCGTTGTTGCTGGCGGGCCCGTCGGTGCCTATGGCCACGGAGATGCCGGCTTTTCTCATATCGCACAGGGGCGCGATGCCGGAGGCCAGCTTTAAGTTGGAGGAGGGGTTCGTCACGGCAAAAAGTCCCCGGTCTCTGAATATCTCCAAATCCCGCTCCGACATGTAAACACAGTGGAAGCCGCCGCCGCCGAAGTCATAGATGCCTAAGCTGTCGAAAAGCTCCGTGGGGGTCATGCCGTAGCGCTCTTTACACCCGGCCACCTCGGAGGCGGTCTCGGAATTGTGGGTGTAAACGGGGGCGGAGTATTTTTTCGCCAGGGACGCCACATATTCCAGTATGGGCTTTCCGGTGGTGTACTCAGCGTGGAAGCCCAGCTTATAGGAAATGAGGGGGCTTACGGCATTATATTTGTTGTAGTCGTCCTCCAGCTTCCGGGGGTTTTTGTCAAAGTTGTTTATTGCCCCGCAGAGCACGGCGCGAAAGCCGCATTCCGTATTGGCGGCAACATAGGCGTCGTTGTGGAAATACATGTCGAAGCAGGAGGTTATGCCGCTGGAGAGATACTCCATTATCGCCACCTTAGCGAAGGCATAGACCGCCGCGCCGGTGAGCTTTGCCTCGTAGGGGAAGACCTTCTGATTGAGCCAGGTGTCCAGGGGCTCGTCGTCGGCAAAGGAGCGCAGGAAGGTCATGGCGGAATGAGTGTGGGCATTTTTAAACCCCGGCAGCAAAACTCCGCCCTTCATGTCGATCTCCCGCTCAAAGCTGCCGCCCTCTTTGCCGGGGCCCACGTAGGCGATCTTTCCGCCGTCGGTCCAGACCTCAAGGCTTTCCGGGCGCAGTTCTCCCTGCATGGTTATGACTCTGCCGTTATAAAATCTTATCATTTGTCCAGGATCCTTTCCATATCGTACGGATAACGAAATACTCCCTTTTCCGTGACGATGGCGGATATGAGCTCTGCTGGCGTCACATCGAAGGAGGGGTTATAAAAGCCCACGCCCCGGGGCGTTACCGGCTTTTCAAAATAGAGGCTGCCGATCTCCTCGCCCGGGCGGTTTTCGATCACGATGTCTCTGCCGGTCTTACACTTCAAGTCCACGGTGGTGGAGGGGCAGAAGACGTAAAAGGGCACGCCGAAGCGCTTTGCTATTATGGCAAGGCCGTGGGTGCCGATCTTATTTGCCGCGTCGCCGTTTTTCGCCACCCTGTCGCAGCCCACGAAAACGGCGTCGATAAGCCCTTCGGACATTAAAGAGGCGGCCATGTTGTCGCAGACGACATTGACCTCCGCCCCGGCGTTATAAAGCTCCCAGGCGGTCAGGCGGGCGCCCTGCAATAAAGGCCGCGTCTCGAAGCAGTAAGCCCTGAAGTGCATGCCCCGCTCCAGCCCCAGCATTAATGGGGAGAGGGCTGTGCCGTATTTGGAGGTGGCCAGGGGCCCTGCGTTGCAGTAGGTCATAACGGTAAAGCCGTCTTTAATAAGGGTAAGGCCGTTTTCGCCTATGGCCCGGCAGGTCTCGGCGTCCTCGGTGAAAATAGCCTCGGCTTCAAGCCGAAGGGCCTCGGCCGCCCGGGCGGCCGGCAATGCTTCAAGGCTTTTTGCCTTTTCCGCCATGCGATAAGCCATGCGGGAGAGATTGACCGCCGTGGGGCGGGAGGAGGAGAGATATTCCGCCGTCTTCGCGGCAAAATCCGTCAGCGCCTTGCCGGAAAGGCCGCTTTTTTTGCACAGGGCCGCCATGGCGTACCCAGCGAAAACGCCTAAGGCCGGGGCTCCCCGGACCCGGAGCGTGTAAATGGCCTCGTACATCTCCCCGGCGGTTTCCAGGGTCAGATATTTTTCTTCGCCGGGCAATAAGGTCTGGTCTATTATTATCACCGCCCCGCCGTCCGGGGACAGGCGGGAGGAAACAGGGCTCGTCACTTTTAATTAAGCTCCTTTTTTATGTTTTTGATGCTGCCGCGCACCAAGGCTTCAAAGGCGGCGGCGGATTTAAGGCCGTTTTCCTTGACCTCCTCATGGGTGAGCAGGGCCTTTGAAAATCCGGCGGCCTTGTTGGTTATGCTGGAAATGCCGCAGACCCGCATCCCGGCGTGGTTTGCCGCCACCGCCTCGCAGGCTGTGCTCATGCCCACGGCGCCCGCGCCCAGCATATTGAGCATTCGTATTTCCGCAGGCGTTTCAAAGCTGGGGCCGGTAAGCTGGCAATAGATACCCTCCCGGAGCTTTATACCGGCGTCGGAAGCCGCCCTTCTTATGCAGTCGCAAAGGGCGGGGTCATAGGCGTGGGTCATATCGGGAAAGCGGGTGCCCAGCTCATCGATGTTCGGCCCTCTCAACGGATTGGGGAAGAAGGTCAATATGTGGTCGGTTATGAGCATGAAGTCCCCCACGTCAAAATCCGGGTCAGTTCCTCCGGCGGCGTTGGTGAGAAACAGCACCTTTGCCCCCATCATGGCCAT
The DNA here is from genome assembly GCA_017539635.1 of Oscillospiraceae bacterium. Taxonomy (GTDB): domain Bacteria; phylum Bacillota; class Clostridia; order Oscillospirales; family Oscillospiraceae; genus RGIG6969. Next base: position 5,306 of record JAFYCQ010000008.1, on the reverse strand, counting down.
TAACCGGGCGGGCATGACGACCTCGGAGACGTCGTAGCCCTCGTAATAGTGGACACGGCCCTGCATGACGACGCATTTGGCCCCCTCTATCTCCCCGAAAACGAACTTTCCGGCGTGCCCCGACACGGTGGAGACGGGAAAGCCGGGGATATCGGCGTAGTTTATGGAGGCCGCCGCCTCCATTTTATCGGCAAAGGCCCCCAGGCCGCTGCCTAAAACCAGGGCGATGTCCGGTACGTAATCCGTCTTTTCCCTTACGGCCTTCAAGCAGGCGTTAAGTCTGTCGTACATTTCCATGTTCGTGCCTCCGTATAAAGTATTTCCTGCTTGGTCAGAAGTCTATCACATATTCCAGTACTGTTTTGGATTCCTTTTCGACCTCGCTCGTTATGGTAGTGTTATTTGGAAGGCCAAAGTTATATGCTTTCAAAGTGGCGTCAATCTTGCCTGCTATGCTTTTATTAATTAATGACGAGTTGCTCAATTCAATATAGGCTCTCATGTGCTTAAGCGTATTATTGTCAAGCCTCATTGTAATCAAATCTTGAATCTCAAGGTCATCTTTAAGATATGCTAGTTTAGGTTCACTAGGCTCATGACCATCGAAATCAGCCTCTTTTTCACTGTGAAAACTGTCGAAAGCATTGTGATATACATTTCGGTTTACGTTTGCTGTTGCTTTAACACCCATGACTTTTCCGCCTGCTTTTACAGCGACTTGCTTTTTGTCTATCAGTTTAATTCGCTCCATATAAGTCACTTTGAAATGGGTAGCCCCTAATGATTGAGCTATTGTTACCAGCTCATTTACACGTTTTTGCTTGCAGTAATTGAAATAGTTATCCAATGCAATATATTGCTTATCATCACATGGGTCAACGTAATAAAAGCCGTTTTGCGTGTTGGGAATAAAAGATAGGTCAAAAGCTGACATTTTGTCAGGAAAAATGTTGCCAAAACGCAGGCCCTTATTTGCTGATATGCAGCCAAGCGCAACTCCTGCAAAAGGTGAATTCATAAACCTTGCGGAAGGCTCTCCTATCCTTATCATATTCGGTAAACGAAAAGTGGGGTTATCCAAATCCGGTAAGAATACTGGGCGCAAAGCTTTACGCTCAGCCTCTATTCTTTGTCTGTCCAATTCGTCCTTTACTTTGTCAGCCAATTCGGGAACAGCTACTCTAATGCCATCAATAGCGTCGGCAGCAACTCTTACAGCTCTCGGTCTCTGTGCCATGCTAATACCTTCCTTTCTCTTTTTGTTTCATTACGTGATTTGTAAATCCTGCGGCTGCGTCTTACTTCTCTTTCTTCACAAATTCCAGCGCCTGTTTTCCCGTTATATGCTCCGGGGTCAGGGCTATTACGGCAAGCCTCGGCCGTTCTCTTTCTATTTCGGCGTTTATGGCCTCAGAAGAGAGCATGGGCGCGTATTTTACGCCCAGGGCAAAGGCGGAGGCCCATATTTCCTCCTCGTCGTCAAGTACGCGGGCATGTCCGAAAACCGTCACGCTTTTATACATTGTCAGGAGCTTTTCCGGGACCACCTCGTCCTCGGAAACGACGGAAAAGCAGACGCGGGAGTCCTTTTTTATAGCGTCTAATTTGTGCCCCTCTTTGGCGCAGTGGAAGTATATTACCCCGTCATTATAAACGTAATTGAGGGGCACGGCGTAGGGCCAGCCTCCGTCGCCGGTCACGGCCAGGGTGCCCCGGCCGCCCTTTATGAGTATCTCCCGGCACTCCTCTTCCGAAAGGCTCTGGCGGTGCCGGCGCATTTTGCGAAATTCCATATCATTCTCCCTGCTTCAAAGCCGCGTCATACAGCGCTTTTTTGGAAAAGCCCGTCTCCTCCGAGGCCCTTTTGGCGGCGTCCTTCAGGGAAAGGCCCCCGTCCCTGTACCTGTTCACGACTTTAACAGCGTCCTCTATATCGCAGGCGGGCTCGCTTTTTTCCTCCGCCCCCTGTATTATCAGCACAAATTCCCCCCTGGGGGCCTCGGAGCCGTACCTTTCGACCGCTTGGGAGAGCGTCGTTCTCACGACCTCCTCGTGCATTTTCGTAAGCTCCCGGCAGAGGGTGATTTTCCTGTCTCCGAAGGCGTCCAGCATGTCTTTCAGCGTCTTTTGCAGCTTGTGGGGCGCCTCGTAAAATATCATGGTGCGCTTTTCGTTTTCCAGCTGGGACAAGTGCTCCCGCCGGGCCTTGGGGGCGGTGGACAAAAACCCCTCAAAGGTAAATCTCCCCGTGGGCAGCCCGGAAAGCGCCAGGGCGCAGACGGCGGCGCAGGGGCCGGGGATGACCGTGACGGGCACGCCGTTTTTGGCGCAGAGGGCCACCATGTCCTCCCCCGGGTCGCTTATGGCGGGCATTCCGGCGTCGGTGACGAGAGCGCAGCTCTCCCCGGCGAGAAGCCGCTCCAATATCTTCTCTCCGCTGGCCGCCCTGTTGTGCTCGTAATAGCTCACCAGGGGCTTTTTTATATTTAAATGGTTAAGGAGCCTGAGGGTCACCCGGGTGTCCTCCGCCGCTATGAAATCCACGGCGGAAAGAGTCTCGGAAAACCTGGGGGAAATGTCTCCTAAGTTCCCTATCGGCGTGGCGGCGAGATAAAGCGTTCCAGTCATTTGTTCTCCGTTTCCAGTATGATCGCCGGCTCGAAAACAAGCCCCGGCTTTCCGCCCCGGCGGGCCTCTACCAAAACGAGGCTGGGGGCTTTTCCCGGCTTTGCCTCGGCTAAACGCAGCCGCTTGGGCTCCAGGCCCGCTTCCGTCATGGCGCAGAGCACCTCGGAGAGCCTCTCCGGCTTTTGCACGATGCAGAAGCTGCCGCCCCAGCGGGTGAAATACGCGGCTGCGGCGCAGACGTCCTTTAAGGAGCACTCCCCCTCGGCCCTCGACAATGCCCGGGAGGTGACCGGGGAGGTCTTTCCGCTGCCGGCGGGGTAATACGGGGGATTAGATACGGTGAGGTCGAAGGCCCCGGCCATGCCCAAGGCCCGGTGCTCCCGAATATCCCCGGTGATTATTTCAAAGCGCCCGTCAAGTCCGTTTTCGGCGGCGTTTTTCCGTGCCGTCTCGGCGGCGGCGGGGTCGAGTTCCAGCCCCACGGCGGAGGCCGACTGCCTTTCCCATAACAAAAGGGCGGCAATTACTCCCGAGCCGCAGCCTAAGTCGCAGATACGCCCGGCGTTCACCCGCCCGGCGAAGCGGGCCAGCAGAACGGCGTCGGTACCTATGGGGTAAGCGCCCTTTTTCAGAAATTTCGGGCCGCCGTCGGGAAATTCGTCAAATAATTCATTCATATTATTATAATGGTATAAAAGCAGCCGGCGATTTATCGGCGCGGCGGCCGATAAGCGGCAACTTTAAAGTATAAGGGCGATATGGCTCGCCATACCGCCCTTAACGATTTTGGTCCTTATTTCTCTTCCGGAGCGCCGACGGGGCAGACACTCGCGCAGGAGCCGCAGGAGATGCAGGCGTCCTCATCGATCTGGAATCTCTCGTCGCCCTGGCTGATAGCGCCCACGGGGCACTCGCTGGCGCAGGCGCCGCAGGAGAGGCAGGACTCATTGATCTGATAGGCCATGATATTACCTCCATTAAGTAGTATAACTGAATTGTAACATGTATTTCAAAAAAATCAAGGGGCCTGGAAAAAAGTTTAAAATCTTTTAAAAAACTTTGATTTCGTGAGAAAAACAGAGCTTGAGGGAGCTAATCTCAAATTTCCCCGGGCTAATTGGTCAGGAAAGGTCAAACTTGGCCTTGATTATTCTGACCTTCGGCGCTATTATATACACGTAAGGTCAAAGAAAGTCAAAGTCAAACGAGAGAACGTAAGAAAGGAAGTGGTTTGCATGGGAATGAGCGACGTGATTGCGGGCTTCATAAAGGACGCCCTTTCGGAAGACGGCACCGCCGAATTGCAGCGCTCTGAGCTTGCAAGCCGGTTCGGGTGCGTACCCAGCCAGATAAATTACGTCATTTCCACCCGCTTCTCCCCTGAGAGGGGCTACGTGGTGGAGAGCCGCAGAGGCGGCGGCGGTTACATCCGCATAAAGCGCGTGAGCCCAGACCCGGAAAGGCTCCTTATGCACACCGTAAACGCCATCGGCGAGAGCGTAGATCTCCGCTCGGCGGCGGCCATGCTCTCAAACCTGGTAACCTCTGAGGTCATCACTGAAAACGCCGCGAAGGTAATGCTCGCCGGAGTTGGTGACAGAGCCTTCGCCTCCGTTCCGCCCCAGTACAGAGACGCGCTGAGGGCGGGGATATTAAAGCAGATGTTGGTAAATATAATGTAGTGTTTTGAAAGGAGTGTTCTATCATGATGTGTGAAAAATGCGGAAAGTACGAGGCTACTTGCCATTACAGCAGCAATATAAACGGAAAGATCACAGAGAGCCACCTCTGCCCCGAGTGCGCGGGGCAGGCCGACTGGGGCCACGGCTTCTTCGATGAGACCGAAAAGATGTTCAACGACATGTTCGGCCGCTTCGACAGCTTCTTCGGCCGTCCGATGCTCAGCCCCGGATTCGGCTTCGGCTCCATGCTCCCCTCCCTCTTCGCCCCCCGGGGCGCTCTGGGACTGAAGGAGCACCCGGCTAAGGTCGAGGCGCCCGCCAAGGCCGCGCCAAACGAGGCAGCCGCTCCGGCTACCGGCCAGGCCGACCCGGAGATCGCCAAAAAGCGCGAGATCAACGAGCTGCGGGAGCAGATGAAGGCCGCCGCCGAGGCGGAGGAATTCGAAAAGGCCGCGGAGATTCGCGACAAGCTCAAAGAGCTTGAGAAATAAACCGCTGTAATAAACAGATATTATGGACGGGAGAAATTCCGTCCATAATATTAACCGGATATAGTTTTTGAGAGGAGTGATCTATATGCGTTTCGAGGACAGGTTCACCGAGGGAGCGAGAGAAGCTCTCCAGAGCGCCCAGGAGATTGCCGCCCGCATGGGGCACGGCTACGTGGGCACCGAGCATATACTTTACGGCGTAGCTGTCGAAGGCTCCGGCATCGGCTCAAAGGTACTCAAAAAGGCCGGGCTTGACGCCGACCTCATTGAAAATATAATCGAGAAGAACGTAGGCAGAGGCGAAAGCGGCGTCATGCCCGTACAGGGCCTCACCCCCATGGCGAAAAGAGTCATCGAGCTGGCCGTTGCCGAGGCAAACCGGCTGGGCCACGGCTTTGTGGGCACCGAGCACCTGCTCATGGGCATACTCAGAGAGTATGAGAGCGTGGGCGCCCGGGTCATCACCACCGCCGGGGTGGACTTAAACCGCCTTTACACCGATATT
>JAFYCQ010000081.1 GCA_017539635.1 Oscillospiraceae bacterium | reverse complement strand
CTGAAGACAGACCTACGATCAAAGAAGAAAACAGCAATCAAGGAGGCGGGGAATTGTGAAGGGGCCGGCCGAGAGGCCCCTTCACGTCGCATCACCCGCCCGCAGGCGCATTATTTGCAAGCTTTGCTTGCAAATAATTTCGGCGCGGAGACTTTGTTTACGCGCAAAAAAGCCCGAAAACCCACCGGTTTTCGGGCTTTTTTGCACATTTTTGGAGTTTTTGGCCCCGGCCTTTTCCTTTACGGGGCCGGAACTGAAATACTGACATGATCGCAAAAAAACTATACTTTCCGGGAGCCTTGCGGTATAATTATATAATAAAATCCGCTCTTTATGACCGGAAGTGCCCGGAGATCCGGAAAAAGCCGGAAGGGAGAACCTTACCTGCATGGATTACATCTTTGACCGCATACATCAATACGCGACCGAGACGCCCTCCGCCCCGTTCCTCTATGACGAGGAACACCCGGAGGGGATAACCTATGCCGAGGGAGACGAGCTCTCCGGCCGCGTCTATGGCTGGCTCAAGCGGCAGGGGATAGGGCGGGAGGATTTCGTCCTCATCAATCTGCCCCGGGGCATCATGCCGTATATCGCCATGCTCGGCGTGTGGAAGGCGGGCGCGGCCTTTACCGCGGTGGATCAGAGCATGCCGGAGGCCAGGGTCAGAGTCATCAGCGCCGACTGCTCCTGCAAGATAGAGCTGAACGCCGGAAACTGGGCGGAGGTTATTAGTACCCCGCCGCTTCAGGGCTATGAGAAGGCAGCACCTCACGACGCCGCCTTCGCCCTTTATACCTCCGGCACCACCGGCAGACCCAAGGGCGTGCTGCACGAGTACGGCAACATAACCCGCTGCCGCCTCTCCCTGCGCATGCCGGGAGACCCCATATACCGCGCCGGAAACCACTGGGCCAGCATCCTGCCGATGAATCTCATCGCCACCATTTCGAATTTCATCGGCGTGCTTTGCGCCGATCACGCAAGCATGTACGTAGTCCCGGCGGAGGCGGTGAAAAATCCTCCGCTGCTTCGGACGCTGTTTGAAAAATACCGCTTCAACATCATTTTCTGCTCCACGGCCTACACGCCGGTGCTGGCGTCCTTCCTCTCGGATTTTCTCGAGATCGTGGTCATCGGCGGAGAGCCCGCCGGAAACCTGCATATCCCCGGCATACGCCTGCTCAATCTCTACGGCCCCAGCGACAGCCTTTTCATGGTCGGCTGCTTTGAGATAGACCGCTCCTATGACATGGCCCCCGTGGGGAAGACATATTTCGACCTTAAAAAATGTCTGCTGGATGAAGACGGCAATGAGGTGCCGGAGGGAGCTCTGGGGGAGCTGTGCTACGACAACCCCTACTTCCGCTGCTACATAAACCGCCCGGAGGAGACCCGCCGGGTGCTGCGGGGCGGGTGGTTCCACTCCGGGGACATGGCCCACCGGGACGATGACGGGAACTATGTGATCCTGGGCCGGTGCGACGATATGTTCAAGGTAAACGATTTTCGGGTGGAGCCCTCCGAGATCGAGGTGGTGCTCAAGCGCATTCTGGGAGTCGAATGGGTCGCGGTAAAGGGCTTTACCGAATCTGACGGCCGAAGCCATGTCTGCGCCTACACTACGGAGGAGCTCACCATCGATCCCGATACCCTGCGCCGACGGCTGCTGGGCGAGCTGCCCCACTACATGATACCGACGAACTATATAAAGCTCGACAGCATCCCCCGGCATCCCTCCGGGAAGATGAACCGGAACGCCCTGCCGGATCCTCTGGCGTCGGATTACCGCAAGCCCTATACCCCGCCCTCCACACCGACGGAGGAGGCGCTGTGCAAAGCCATGCAGCGCATATTGAAGCTCGAAAAAATGGGCGCGGACGACGATTTTTACGAGCTGGGCGGCGACTCCCTATCCTCCATCACCGTGATGTGCGACTGCGGGGTGGAGGGTCTGAGCACGGACGACATTTTCCTCGGACGCACGCCCCGGAAGATCGCTGCCCGGTATGAGGCCCGGCGCGCAGCCGAGGCGGACGCCGACCGGGATCAGCTGACCAGCGAAGCGATGAGCCGTTCCTGGCCGCTTTCCCCGGAGCAGCTTTATATTTACCGCTGCCAGATGACCGACGCGGACGCGACAATGTTCAATCTCTTCGCGCTTCTGCGGCACGACAAAAGCCGCCTGGACGCGCCCACGCTGGTTTGCGCGCTGGAGACGGTCATCCGGAACCACCCGGCGCTGCTCACGACGATACACCGGGACGAAAACGGGGAGCTGACCCAGAGGTACAGCCCCGAGGTCTTCACGCCGGTCAAGGTGACATCGACGACGGAGGCGGAAATGGAGACGCTGAAGGACGGGCTTATCCGGCCGTTTCGCCTTCTCAACGAGCGGCTTTACCGGTGCGAGGTATTTGAGACTGAGGCTTCCCTCTATCTCTTTATCGACATACACCACCTGCTGTTTGACGGCTACTCCACCCAGGTATTCCAGCGGGATCTGCTGACTGTTCTGGGCGGAGGCGAGCTCAGGCCGGATTATTACTATCTGCTGCTGCGTTCCCACAGGCTGGCCGAGGGCTCGAAGGCCTATGAAGAAAGCCGCCGGTATTATGAGGACCGGTATGACAATACGGAATGGTCAAGATATCCCACCCCTGACCGCTTGGACGAGGGCGACGAGCTTAATAGCCTTGAAATACCCTTCTCGGCGGATTTTACCGGCTTTGGCGCCGCCGAGAAAAAGTTCGGCGTCAGCCGGAACGAAATGCTCATCACCACAGCGCTTCTCGCCGTGGCGCTGTACAACGACTGTTCGGATGTGAAAACCTCGTGGATCTTCAACGGACGCACCGACAGCCGGATGATGGATATGGTGGGCCCGCTGTTCAGGGAGCTGCCGGTGGCGGTACGGCTGGAGACCGTTCCGTATCTTGCAGACCTGTTTGAGAATGTGCATAACCAGGTCATAGGCGCCATGCAGCACCTGGATTATCCTTACGAGGTCATCGACGCGGCTCCCCACAGGGAGGAAAACGTGTGCGTCCTCTATCAGCTGGGAGTCTATGAGCTCATGTCCTCCGAGACGATCCATCCGGAGAACGTGGACCTCAAATGGAACGGCAAAGCTTCCCAGTCGCTTCTGGATATCGAGCTTATGGACGACGAACAGAGCGGCAGCCTGGAGATAAACTACACGGCGGATAATTACGATGATGACAGCATACGGCGCTTTGCCCGGCTGCTCCTGATGACGGCAAAGGCCGTTTCCGAAAGCGACCCCGACCGCGGCCTGACGGAGCTTTTAAGCGACATAAGAGCGCAGGCGCACGCTATGCCGGAAGACTTTTGAAAGACTTATAAAGAAGGTGGACAGACATGAAATCAGAAAAACGTTATTTTGTCTGGCTGCTTCTGCTGCTGGGGGCAGTCTGCTTCACTATGTCCAGCGGCAGGTGGAACGCCCCCATCATGGCCTGGATATGGCCCTTCTGCGTGCTGTATTTTTCCAGAAGGACCAGGGGCTTCCTCGGCTGGCTCGTTCCCACCGCCGTGCTGTGCATACTGAGCGCTGTCAAATGGGGCGGCGCCGCGGGCGGCGTGGTGGTCGAGAACATTCTGACCGGAGCTGTCCTGGGCTTTCTCGCTGCCGTTGCGCTCATTGTTGACCGGGCCTTATACGACCGGGTAGGCGGCTTCAAGGCGACATTCATCTATCCCCTGGTCTTCGTGGTGATAGAGTTTGTGATGCAGCTCACCCCCGCGGCGACCCTCGGCCCCATATCGGCCACCCAGACCGGAAACGATCCCATGATTCAGATCGCCTCGGTATTCGGCTCCTACGGCATCACCTTCCTGGTGGTGTGGTTCTCCACCGTGCTGATGTATTTCATCGACATACAGAAAAAGGACCAGCGGCGGGCCATTCGGGCCGGAGCTCTCTTCCTTGTGGTGTTTCTCTGCCTGTTTTTCTACGGCGAGACGCGCCTGGCCCTTTCCGACGTGGGCACGAAAAACGTCAAGCTCGCCATGACCACCGGGCCTTACATGGGTAATTTCATGACCGACTATGAGGAAAACCTGCCGGTGGAGGAAAACATCCGCTCCATGCGCCAGTCCGTCGATACGGCCGTGGCCGGCAAGGCGGATATCCTCCTGTTCTGCGAGGAGGCCTTCTGCGTCAGCGATGTGGATGAGGCGGCCATTCTCGCCGAGACCGCCCGGGCGGCAAAGGAGGAGAATATCTTCATCCTGCTGGCGCTGGAGGTCGAAGACACGGACGGCAGCCGGGACGGGAAGACCGAGAACGTGGAGTATCTGTTCGATAACCACGGTGAACAGGTCTGGAAATACTACAAGTCCCACCTGACCAACTTTATAGAGACTCAGACCGTAGTCAAGGGCGATCCGGTAATGCCCCAGGCGACGGTGAAGCTGCCCAACGGCGCCGAGGTAAAGGTGGCCTCGGTCATCTGCATGGACTCCGACTTCCCGACCTTCATCCGCGACGAGATGGAAAACGACGTGGATCTGCTGCTCATACCCACCTGGGACTGGGCCGAGATAAGAGCCTATCACACCAAATGGGTGGAGCTGCGGGCCGCCGAAAACGGCGTCTGCCTGGCGAGGTCCTGCATGGACGGCGTGAGCACCGCCACGGACCCCTACGGCCGTGTCATCATGCTGTCGGACACCGCCGGGGCAGGCTATGAAAACGTCATCTTCGCCGAGATACCGGCCCGGGATGTCTTCGCTTTCTACAAGCACATCGGCCCCGTGGTGGACTGGTGCTATGTGGCTGGCCTCGCCGCGCTCATAGTTGTCGGCATCGTTAAGAAAAAGCCGAAAAATAACTGACGGTGCGCAGCGCGCGGATCTTAACCGCGCCGCCCGGCTTTTTGGCCTTATCGCTGTGAGAAAGAAGTGAAAAAATGCGTCTGAAACATAAAACGCTTCGGGAACAGATTTTTGATCCCTTGCTGGGCAGCGCCACCGTGGCCGTTGCCATTGAGGTGCTGTCCCTGCTCACGGACAATATCATCGTCGGGCGCGTGGTAGGTGAAACGGGCCTTGCGGGGATAAACATGGTCGTGCCGATTTTTTCACTCTGCGCTTTTCTCGGCAGCCTAATCTGCGTGGGCGTTTCCTTCCGCTACGCCGACGCCATCGGGCTTTTTGACGAACAACGAGCCGGCAGGATCTTAGGCATGGGCCTCCTGCTGGCGGCCGGAACCGGCATCGTCATGTGCGTTTTGGCTTTTGCGGCAAAGGGGCTTTACTTCGGCATCCTGTCGCCTGCCCCGGAGATACGGGCGCAGGGCGAGGCATATTACAGATATATAAGCCTTACCATGCTCGTTTATCCCGTCTTTGTCCTGCTTCTGGAGATGGTCTATGACGACGGCGATATAGCTCTCTGCAACGCGGCATACGTGGTGCAGATGATGGGAAACATCGGCCTTTCCATTTTCCTGTGCATTAAGATCGGAGCGGGCGGAGCAAGCCTCGGCACGCTGATCGGCACGTCGGCAAGCCTGTGCACGCTGCTGCTGCATTTTCTTAAAAAGAAAAACGGGCTCAAACCGCATCTGTATTTCTCCTGGCGGGAATTGTCGGCGTTTCTGCGGTACGGCTTTACCGACGCGGGGATCTACCTGCTGTGGGCGGTGCTGTTTTACATACTGAACGCCTTTGTTATCCGCCGGTTCGGGGACAATATGCTGCCTGTTCTTGCGGTAGTTACGGGCTTTTTTGAGCTTACTATCGTATTTGACGGCCTCGGCCAGGCCATGAAGCCTCTTTTGAGCGTTTACTTCTCCGAGAGAAACACTCCGGCCGTTGCCGGTACCATGAAGCTAATGCTGCGCTGCGCTGTTATCGAGGGGATCGTGGCTATGGCGGCCGTACTTATCCTTGCGGACGTGATGCCCCTGGCCTTCAGTCTGCGGGATCCGGAAAGCATAAGGCAGAGCGCCCTGGCCCTCAGGATCATAGCGCCCTCAATGATCGCCATATCCGTGCTTTATCTCT
>JAFYCQ010000080.1 GCA_017539635.1 Oscillospiraceae bacterium | reverse complement strand
GCAATCTGCTTTGCACCCGTTGGGGTGACGGCAATACTGAAACGCGGGAATCCTGGGAGATAGCGATCGACGGGGACACCATGAACTGGACTGCCCTGCGCGGCGGCGACGACGGCAGCACCTTCACCGTCACCTTCCAGATGAAGAAGGTCGCGGAGTAAACACGGTATGAGGCAGCAGGAGGAATAATTTCCGACGCATCACCTTTCCCGCTCCCCCAAGCTGCATAAAGAAAACGAGCACATCGGAAACGGTGTGCTCGTTTGTTATTAAATCGGATATTGATTCATTAACGATCGTCTGAAATCTCCCTCGCCCCATACATATGTCTATGGTGTCCTTTGTACGGGGCGGCTGCTTAGTCTTCAACGGTGCAGTACGTGAACAGCTTGAAGCCCAGCGGCGTTGAGATAAGGCCCTTTACGCTGCTGTTCATCATGAATACATTGGTGTAGTAATTTATTGGGGTTATGCAGCCGGTGCTCATGAGAATGTCCTCGGCGCAGTGCATCATGGCGTAACGGTTTTCGTCGTCGGTGCAGCTCTTTATGGCGTCTATGAGCACATCATAGGTCTCGGCCCAGGTGCCGTTTTCCACCTTCGTATCAAGGCCGTAGGGCGTCAGATCCAGGCTGTACACGGCCAGATCCTTATGGGCCTGCTGTCCGAAATGGACGTAGTTCCAGCCGGAATCGGAAGCCCACATATCCAGGAAGCAGATGGGGTCGTTGTAGTCGGCAGCCCAGGCGTTCCTGCCCAGGGTGTATTTGCCCTCTTTTTGGTTCTCAGTGATCGTTTTCCAATCCTGCTCCTCTATTTCCAGGGGGATTCCCGCGTCGCCAAGAGCGCTCCGGAAATACTCGGCTATAGCCTTGTGGGACTCGCCGGTATAAACATAGACCATTGAGGGGAAGTCGGTCAGCTTGCCGGAGGCCTCGTCATAGTCGTAATACTTCTTCAGCGTCTCCATTGCGGTGTCAACATTTGACCGGAAAGCGTCTGCGGAAACATCATAGTAGCCCTCAAAGCCGCTGCTGCGGCCGGCGTTTTTATAGAACTCGGAGCCGTCATAGTCCGAGATTCCCATGGACACGAAGGAGGAGGCAGGGGCCTGACCGCCCAGGATCACTTCCTCCACAAGATAGCTGCGGTCCAGCAAAAGACCCACTGCCCGGCGTATTTCGGCTCTGGCAAGCTCTGCCTCCGCGCCGGTAAGGCCGGAGTCGGCGGGCAGGATGTCCTCATTTATGTTCCAGCAGATAAAGAGCGTGCCGGTCTGTCCCTCTATCATGAGCTCATCGGGATATTGCTCCTTCAGCGTGGAGACCTCGTCGTTGGGTACGTAGAAAATGAAATCTGCCGAGCCGTTCTTGAATTTTTCAAGACTTTCCCGGGCGTCGTCGCACAGGGAAAAACGTATCGTCTCCATTTTCACACTGTCCGCGTCATGGTAATACGGGTTTTTAGTAAGAGTCATGAGGTTGTCGTGGTCCCATTCGCTGATGGTGTAAGCACCGTTGCAGATATAATTTGACGGATCAAGGGTCCAGTCTTTGTCAGCCACAATGTCCTCCCGGACGGGGAAGAAGACGGGGAATGCCAGCAGCTCGTTCCAATAGGGAACGGCGTTATTAAGGGTTATCTCAACGGTCTTGTCGTCCAGGGCCCTGGCGTTGAGCTTTGCGTCGGGGTTTACGTAGCTGCCGTCATCGTCGGTCTCCCACATTTCCTCATAGCCGTCCACTACCGCGTACATGTAGCTGTAATCGGAATCAAGCTCGGTGGAGGCGGCTCTCTGCCAGCCAAAGACAAAGTCGCTTGCCGTGACAGGCTGACCGTCGGACCAGGCCAGACCGTCCCGGAGAGTGTAGGTATAGGTGGCGGTGCCGTCGTCGTTCTGCACGCCCTCCGGCAGCTCCACGGCGGAGTCGGGTACGACCTTCAAGACGCCGTTATCGTCCTCTTCCCACTTGGCAAGGCCTGAAAACAGGTGGAGCAGCAAAGTTTCGTCGTCCGTGGAGGAGGAAACGGCGGGATCGAGGGCATCCGGCTCTTCGGGGCCGCATACGTCCATGGAGGCGGCGTCAGCTGCTGCGGCGCTGTCGGTTACGGCGGAGGCGGCTTCCGGGGCGGCCGTGCTCTCTGTTCCGGCGGCGGCGCTGTCCGGGGACACAGTGCTCTCATTTCCGCCGCAGGCAGCAAGGCCCAAGGCCAACGCAAGAGCAAGGGCGAGTGCGGTAAGCTTCTTTTTCATATCGTTCTTCCTTTCAGTAAATAACAGGCTAATTACAGCCGTTTGCCGTCTTGTTTCTCACATACGATCAGGAACACTTCTTTTTTCTTACTGCTCTGACAGCATATACAAATCCGTATATGACCATTTCGGCAGCGAAAAAGATGATGATGTTGACTATCGGCATTATAAACGGCGCTGTTGCGGGATCGATCATGCCGAAGGGATCTTCGACAACGAAAAACCAGTTGAAAAAGTGGTCGTAATCCCCTGCCCTGCCGTTATAAAACAGATTGCCCAGAACAGCCCAGCAGGACATGCAGGCTATGATTATCAGATCCCTGTAACAGGTCTTGAAAGACAGCCTGTCCTCGTCATACAGCAGCGTTATGAAGCCATAAGCTGTCATCAGGCCGTGGAATGCCAGGGTCTGGATCACCCGGTAGCAGAAGGGATGAACTCCCTGCCACATAAGCCCCGCCGGATAGATCAGATATACAAGATTAGAAACGAATCCCAGGAGAGCAAAATGGAGGCGGCAGCTTTCCAGCCACTTTATTCTCCTGCTCAAAAAGCAGGCCGCACACATTGCCGTGCAAATATGAAAAGGCAGCTTTTCAATGTCGATCTCACCATAGGCTAACGGCATAAGGAAAAAGTCTGCAACGTACAGGCCGAAAGCAATATCTATAAGGATCTCCGCCGCCCTGTTCCCGGCGGTCTTGTTTTTCCTTACTGCGAGGCAGATCATGGCAATAAGTACTACAGCCGCCAGTATATAGACGACATGCCATATACTAAAGCAGGTGAACGTAATACCGCCCTTTTTATCCTCCAAAAGCGCGTGGATCATGGGATACACGCAATTACCCCCTCTGCCTCAGCAAGCCGCTTAATGCAAGCGGCATACGTAATCGCATAGAGTATTCATATAAATAAATAATTATGTATATGAAGTATATCACTTTCTTATGATAAAATCTACCGCCGACAAACAATACTGTACGTGTTTTTTCTTTCTGCTGACCAAGAAATCCATGAGATCGCCGGCAGGCGCAAGATCGTGCATCGCTGCCGCCTGCCAACGGGGTTCCGATAAAGCTATCGTATCCTTATTGCCGCAGAAGTTTGTTCTTACCGTCTGTTCCGCTCATCACAGTATTTTTCTTGTTTTCACCTGTTTGTCTCTTCGGAAGATCTCTTTGTGAATTCAAATTTGTCAGTCTATGATCTTTATTATTGAACCGGGTCTCGGTTCATCTGTTTTATCATTTCGGTCATCGTGTTCCCTGGAATCGCTGATTTCTATGAAGCAAAGCTTTTCTCTGTCATAATCCCAGTGGGGTTTTGAATACCAGAAATTCATAAGGCGGATATGCTCCTGAACCTTCTTTTCCCATCTGTCAGGCGGAAAACCGCACTTGAGATTTCGCAGATAGCTCTCAAATCCCGGGAGCCTCGGATCTTCGATAGCGTTGTAATCATAATGTCTGCGCTCAATATAGAACCATTTTCCGTCTTCGGCATGATCTCTGTAATAACGCCAGATCTTTGAATGATCGGCCTTGCCGACAAAACAACAAATAATATCAAACTGCCAGTAGCGCAGATCTTCTTCGCTTTTTGCCTGATAGACAACTGAATCCGCCTCTCCCCGTTCTCCCTCAGACATTACGGTCAACCCGTCCAGATAATAACGGGAAAAAACGTCAATAGAGTCCCCGGCACAGTCTGCCGGAAGATGGGCCCTTATCCATTTTTCGTCAAGTCTCATCTGATTTCTTACCTCGTTTAATACTATGCCCGAATTGCTTATTTTGCCTGCCTGATGGAAAGATTTATCCTTCCCTTCTGTGCATCTGCGTCCAGCACGACGACCTTGACCACATCGCCGACGGAGAGCACCTCCGACGGGTGGCGGATGAACCGGTCGCAGATCTGCGAGATATGGACCAGCCCGTCCCGGTGGACGCCGATGTCAACAAACGCGCCGAAGTCGATGACGTTGCGGACAGTGCCGGTGAGTATCATGCCGGGCTTCAGATCCTCTATCTCCATTACCTCCGCGCCTCTGAGTATCGGCGGCGGCAGCTCGTCGCGTATATCTCGGCCGGGTTTTGAAAGCTCCTCCACTATGTCACGCAGCGTCGGTTCCCCGGCGCCGCATTGGACGGAGAGAGCAGCGTAACCCAGCTTTTCCGCCTTTTCCGACAAGTGCTCCAGCTTTCCGTCTGCTACGTCCGCGAGAGTATAGCCGCAGGCGGTAAGCAATGCTTCCGCCGCCTTGTAGCTCTCCGGGTGGACGCCGGTGTTGTCCAGGACGTTCCTGCTCTCCGGAACGCGGAGAAAGCCCGCGCACTGCTCAAAGGCGCGGGGGCCCAGCTTCGGCACCTTCAAAAGCTCTCTGCGGTTATGAAAAGCGCCGGAGGCCTCCCGGAATCTGACGATGTTCTTCGCCGTGCTCTTTGTCAGACCGGCAATATAGCTCAAAAGAGAGGGAGATGCCGTGTTCAGGTCAGCTCCCACGGCGTTTACGCAGTCCTCCACAACGCCCTCCAGCGTTTCGCACAGACGGGCCTGGGGCATATCGTGCTGATACTGCCCGACGCCGATGGCCTTCGGGTCTATTTTCACAAGCTCCGCCAGCGGATCCTGGAGCCGCCGTGCGATGGATACGGCGGAGCGGAGATTGACGTCATACTCGGGGAACTCCTCCGCGGCCAGCTTGCTTGCCGAATAGACAGACGCGCCCGCCTCGCTGACGACCATATAACCAGTCTCAGGGTGGTTTTTCAACACTTCCGCCACGAACTGCTCCGACTCCCGGGAGGCCGTCCCGTTTCCGATGGCGATGACCTCGATATGGTGCTTAGTTATCAGGCGTTCCATGATCTTTTTCGCTTCGTCAACCCGGTGCGCCGGGGCTGTCGGGTAGATTACGGCGGTGTCGAGCACCTTTCCCGTACCGTCCACGACTGCGAGCTTGCAGCCCATTCTGTAGCCGGGATCGAAGCCCAGCGTGACCTTGTTTTTTACCGGCGGCTGCATAAGCAGGGGTTTCAGGTTCAGGGCAAAGTTGTGTATCGCGCCGTCGTTGGCGCTGTCGGTCAGGGTCGAGCGCATTTCCCGCTCCATTGAAGGGAAAAGAAGGCGCTGCCAGCTGTCCTCAACTGACGTGCGGACGAAATCCGAGGCGCTGCGTCCGGGAATAACAAACAGACGGATAAGATGAGGAAGAACGTCGGTATCCGACACGATTACGGAAACCTTGATTTTGCCTTCCTTCTCGCCCCGGTTGATGGCGAGGATCTGATGCCCCTGGAGCTTGCAGATCGCCTGCTCGAAATCATAATAGAGGCGGTAAACGGAATCTTCCTCCGTCGCCTGAACGGTTTTGAGCTTCGCAAAGCGGCAGAGCCTGTCCCGCAGCAGCTTTCTGGCGTCGGCGGAATCGGAAACGTTTTCTGCTATGATGTCAGACGCGCCGGCGAGTGCGTCCTCCACTGTTTCCACACCCAGCTCCGGGTTTATATACTCCGCGGCGAGCTCTTCGGGAGAAGGCTCGTTTTTCTCCTGTTTAAAAAGGCGCAGGGCCAGCGGTTCCAAGCCTTTTTCCTTGGCGGCAGACGCTCTTGTCCTGCGTTTCGGACGGTAAGGGAGATACAAGTCCTCGATTTCGGACAGCGTTGCCGCATTTTCAATGGCGGCGCGCAATTCATCGGTCAGATTGCCCTGCGCTTCTATAGCGGAGAGGACTTCACCCCTGCGCTTTTCCAGGTTCCGCAGCGCCCCGAGACGCTCCTCCAGCGTACGCAGCTTGCCGTCGTCCATGCCGCCGTGGAGCTCCTTGCGGTAGCGGGCAATGAAGGGAATCATGTTCCCCTCATCAAGCAGCTTTACGACATTTTCGACGTACGGTTCTTTTTCATCCAGTTCCTTCGAGAGCCGGTTAATGATTTGATCCATAGGCGTTAAATGCTCCTTTACGAGTGAATGATTACACCTCGTATGTATATGGATATCATATCATACGGACAAATAATTTTAAAGACGCCCGGGTGCGGAGCATCTCGCTTATACTCTGCAGGCCCAGGACTGCTTTCAGCAAAAGGCGTCACGCGATCTGATAGCCGTCAATACGCAAACAAAAGCACCGGCCATATCCTTTTTAGGGATTTGGCCGGTGCTTTTGTTTAATAAGATACCACCGTCGTATTGGTGGGGATATAATCATAGATCCACTGGACATCCTCGTCATACATCCGCACGCAGCCGTGGCTGACGGGAAAGCCGATGCTGGCGTCCTTCAATTTCTCGGTGCCGGGCCAGTAGAGGCGGGAGTGGAAGGCGTAGCCGCCGCCCTTGAAGCGTACCACGGGCTTGACGGTGTAGTTGTTAGTGTACCACCCCTCCTGCCGGCCGGTGACCTTGAACACGCCGCTGGGAGTGGGCGAGCTGGGCGCGCCCGTGCCCACGATGCAGGTGCGGATAAGCTTCCAGCTGCCCCGGGAGCCGGTAAAGATGTTCACCCGCTGGACGCTCTTGCTGATCCACACCAGATAGGAGGTCTCGCTGCTGTAGCCCATGTGGTTGACGAAAATCTCCTTTTCCTCCGGGCTGTAGTCGTGCTCCAGTGCCCATTCCAGCGTGTAGTCGCCGGAATAAACGTCCGTGATCTTGGCAATCACCTGCCGGGCTATCTGATCGTCATAATAGGACGGGTCATGGTTTTCCAGCTGCTGGCTGATTTTCGCTTCCACGGTCTGGGCTTCGCCGTAAGGCGTGGTATAATCCAGCCGGAAGGTGTAGTCTTTGACCGTGGCCATATCGGCCGTATAGGTAAAGACCTCCACCCGGACAAAGCTCTGCTGCTCGCCCAGATCAACGAAGGCGCTTTCGCTCACGCCGCCCGCGATCCAGGTCGCGCGGCAGGTAATCGCCGGTGCGCCGTGTACGACGGCCTCCACCCGCAGGGCATTGCCCACGGGCAAGATGCTGGGATGGATCAGCTCCACTGTCGTATCCCTCAGGCCGTAGTCGATGTTCTCCGTGACGTTTGCCTGTTCTTCGGGCAGCGTGGCGCCGGGGGCACGGAGCGTCACAGAGTCATAAGGGCCCTCTCCGGAGATCACGGCATCCTTTCCGAGAATTTCAAGACTGCCCACCTCTCCGCCGCTTATGAGCCGGTCGCTCTCGCCGCCGACCCAGACTCTGTCGGCCCCGTATCGGAGCCGGACCTCACTGTGGCTGCCGGTGACACGCACCTCGGCAGGCACGGCGCGGCAATCTACCGTCCTCCAACTGCCCGTGACCTCCAGCGCGGTGAAGCGGCCGGGCTCATCTTCCTCTGAAGGCTCCTCACCCACGTTGACGGTTCCCGTGCAGGTTCCCACGCGGATGGTATCGGCGGCATTTGCGGGCACGGTCACGTCACCTTTTTGGGCCAGGATCAGCGTTCCGATCTCGCAGTCCTCTATCGTCAGCGATTCCAGGCCCTGGGTGCGCACGATGACCGTATCGGCTTTCACGTTTCGCAGCGTCACCGCGCCGGGCTTGGCGCCTATCCACAGACGCTCGCCCGACCAGCCGTCCACCGTTTCCCCGCTCGATACGGCGCTGTTTTTCATCACCCGCTGCAAAAGCGTACAGAACTCAGCCCGCGTCAGCTTGGAGGTGAGCATGAGCTCGCCGCCGCTTCCCTGCGCGAAGCCTGCGTCCACCAGCCCGGCCAGCGCCGAGCGCTCATTGGCCGTCAAGCCGTATGTATCGCTGTAAGCGTCCAGAATAGAGGTGTCCGCCTTTGGCCTGTACAGTTGGAAGGCCTCGCAGAGCATCCTCAGCGCCCGAAGCCGGCTCAGCGGCGCGTCCAGCTTGTCCCAGCTGTCCAGAAAGCCCATTGCCAGACCGTTGGCCCGGGCTGCGGCGTACCATTCGTCCGACTGGGGCTCGACGTAAGTCGCGTCCAGGATGCGGCACAGCAGCACGGCGGCTTGGGCGCCCGTCACAGGCTCGTCCGGGCGCATGGTGCCGTCCTCAAAACCGTTCAGCCAGCCCTGCTCCACGGCTTCATAGATGGCCTCACGGGCCCAGTGATCCTCCGCATCCGGAAACCAGGCGGCGGATGCGCTCAGGCACAGCGATGCCAGCAGCACCGCCGTCAAGGCCGCCGCGGCCGCCTGCTTTAACAGTCGGTTCATTCGTTTTGTATCTCCCTTCGGAAATGCCGGCTTATGTCAGCCATCTGTCATTTAATACCATTATACAGGCACGTCCCGTAAATAATCAATACTTGCAAAAACAA
Source organism: Oscillospiraceae bacterium (assembly GCA_017539635.1). GTDB lineage: Bacteria > Bacillota > Clostridia > Oscillospirales > Oscillospiraceae > RGIG6969. Next base: position 1,860 of record JAFYCQ010000080.1, on the reverse strand, counting down.
AATTATTAAATGACTGCCGGACAAATACCGTTTTTTAAAAATTTTTTGAAAAATAAAACAGTATCAGCTCCTATTATCGTTTTACACATTCTTCTTTTACGTAAAACATATTGTACTGGCTGCAAGAAATTGATATAATCCGGATATAAAGCGCCGGCGCCGCAGGGCCGGTTATATAAGCGCTGTTGAGTAAGGCTGAGCAGGTAAAAATGCACATGTTTGATTTGCTTAAAAAGCTGTTTTACGGGAACACCAATCCTCCGCAGACTGGGGAGGAAACTGAGGCGCAGCGTAAAGAGCCGGGGACTGTCACAAGGACATGCCGGGAATGCGGGAAAACGTTTACCCTCCCGGAAAACGTCCAGCATTGGCCGGACTGCTGCCGGGAATGCCGGGCGAAAGCTCCTGCCGAATTGATAACAAGGACACGCCGGGGCTGCGGCAGGAGCTTCACATTCCCCTCGACCGTCCGGCACTGGCCGAACTTCTGCCGGGAATGTCAGGCAATTCGGAAACGTAAGGAGGAACACAATGGACATTGAATACTTACTGCTTCTCCAGCGATTCAGAGAATCCATAAACAACGCGCTGACGCCGTTTATGGAGAACTTCTCCCTTTTCGCGGTGACGTATCTCATTATGATACCCGTTTTTATCTACTGGGTGGTCGATAAACGGAAGGGCCTCTATACGCTGGTTTCCTATTACCTCTGCTGCGGCTTTAACGCCATGCTCAAGCTGACGGTATGCGCGTACCGTCCGTGGATAAGGGACGCCCGCGTGCTGCCGGCCGGCGACGCAATCCGCACGGCGACGGGATATTCCTTTCCCAGCGGCCACACCACCACGGCGGGGCCGATTTACGGCGGGCTGGCGGTGAGCGCCTGGTCGTGGAAAAAGTGGTTGTCGGTCATTCTGGTGTTCCTCGCCCTGCTCACGGGCTTTTCCCAGAACTATCTCGGCGTACACACGCCCCAGGACGTATTTACGGGACTATTTGAATCAGCCCTGTGGCTGTTTGTTGCCGCAAAGCTGTTTTCCTATATTGAAAAGCACCCGGAGAAGGAAAATATCTTTCTTTTAATCAGCTTCATCATCGGCTGGCTCGGGATCATTTATATCACCCTTAAGCCCTATCCCATGGACTATGTGGACGGCAAGCTGCTTGTGGACCCCCAGAAGATGATGAACGACGGCTACGGCGATATATGCCTGCTGATCGCGTTCCCCGTGGCGAGATTTATCGAGAAAAAGTGGATACGCTTTGAGCATGCGGGCTTCAAATGGCCGAATCTGCTCCTCGGCGTCGCCGGGCTCGTCCCCCTTTTCCTGATGATAAAATTCATGAAGGCCCCGCTGGACGGCCTGCTCGGCAGCCATTGGGGACACTTTGCCTACAGCTTCATAGTCGTTTTATACTGCATCGCCCTCTGGCCGATAGTCATTAAGGCAGTGGGGAAAGGCAAGCGTTAAGTGTGCAACATAAACTGCAAATAACGAAGAAAAAAGCACGGAATAAATCTCCGGTTTTTGAATCAAAAGCAAAACTCCCCTGAAATCGTTGATTTCAAGGGAGTTTTAGCTTTTTTGTACAGTTTTGTTCTCACGGGTAATACAAGTTTACCGTTTATTAAGACTTGCCAATGACGCGATCGTCTGGATTTTCACAGGGCAGACTTCCATGCAGGAGAGAGACTTGGAGCAGGCGCTGCCGAAATGTGCGTCATAGGCCTTGACGATCTCGCTCTTCTTTGCTTTGTTTCTCGCGGCCACAAGGTAGCAGTCGTTGGCAAAGGCAGCGCCGAAAAAGGTTTTTCCGTTCACATAGTTGGGGCACACCTCCAGGCAGAGCCCGCACTT
>JAFYCQ010000079.1 GCA_017539635.1 Oscillospiraceae bacterium | reverse complement strand
GACTTCACCGGCTACGAGATACACATGGGCAGAGGCGAAAAAACGTCCCCGGTATTGTCCTCGGGGAACGTTTACGGCAGCTATATCCACGGGCTTTTCGATGCAAAGGGCGTGGCTGACGCCGTTCTTCGCTGTATCTGCAAAGCCAAGGGCGTGGAGTTTTCAAGCCTCGGCTCCTTTGACGTGAGCGAATATAAGGAGAGGCAGTACGATCTGCTGGCCAGGGGAGTGAGAGACGCCCTGGATATGGAGCTTATTTACAGAACGATAGGGATTTGACATGGATAATTCGTTAAAAGACAGCTTAGCGGCCCGCCGGGCAAGATACTGGGCGGTGTTCATATTCCTCATAGCGGCCTTCGCCGTTTTAACGGTGTGGAATATAAACTCCGGCAGCGTGCATATTTCCGTAAAGGATATAGCCAGGATAATTTTCCTCCGCGTCGGGGACGAGACGCAGATGGGCATAGTCTGGAAGCTGAGGCTGCCCCGGATAATCGCCGCCGCCGTTATGGGCGGAGGCCTGGCGCTGTCCGGCTTTCTCATGCAGACCTTCTTCGGAAACCCCATAGCCGGGCCCTTCGTGCTGGGCATATCCTCCGGCTCCAAGCTCTTTGTTGCCATAACCATGATAGCGGCGCTCCAGTTCGTGCCCTATATCTCCTCCTGGATGCTGGTTTTCGCGGCCTTCGTGGGCGCTTTAATCGCCATGTCCTTCGTGCTTTTGGCGGCCCGCTCGATAAGGCAGATGTCCATGCTGTTAGTGGCGGGCATTATGATAAGCTATATCTGCTCGGCCATAACGGAGTTCATAATCACCTTCGCCCAGGACTCCGACATCGTAAACCTCCACAGCTGGTCCCAGGGCAGCTTTTCCGGCACCACCTGGGATGAGGTGAAGATATTCACCGGCATAATCTTAGCGTGCTTTGTGCTGGTGTTTCTCATGAGCAAGCCCATCGGCGCTTACCAGATGGGCGAGGCCTACGCCCAGAGCATGGGCGTGAACGTAAAGCGCTTCCGGGTCATTCTGATACTCATGTCCAGCCTCATAGCAGGCTGCGTCACCGCTTACGCCGGCCCCATATCCTTCGTGGGCATCGCCGTGCCGCATCTTATTAAAATGCTCCTGAAAACGGCAAGGCCTATCCTGGTCATCCCCGCATCGTTTCTCGGGGGCGCGGTGTTCTGCCTTTTCTGCGACTACATAGCCCGCACGGCCTTTGCCCCCACGGAGCTTTCCATCAGTACTGTGACGGCGATATTCGGCGCGCCGGTGGTCATCGGCATGCTGCTGCGCCGCCACGGCGGCAAGGACTGAGGAGGTGGGAAAAACTATGAGCGAATACTATTTCCGCACCTCGGATCTCTCCGTCGGCTACAACGGCAGGGTGCTTATACACGATATTGAGATCAGGCTCAAAAAGGGCGAGATCCTGACGCTTATCGGACCCAACGGCTCCGGCAAATCCACCATTTTAAAGAGCATCACAAAGCACCTGGCCGCCATAAGGGGCGACAGCTTCATAGCCGACGCCTCCGTGGCCGCCATGAGCTACAAGGAGATGTCAAAGCAGCTGGCGGTGGTGCTCACAGAGCGGATAAAGGGCGAGCTTCTCACCTGCTACGACGTAGTCGCCACCGGAAGATACCCCTACACCAGCACCCTGGGCATCCTGTCCCAGGAGGACAGGGAAAAGGTCTTCTCCGCTATGGAGAGGGTACACGCCCGGGAGCTTGCGGACAAGGATTTTACCGCCATAAGCGACGGCCAGCGGCAGAGAGTGCTGCTGGCGAGAGCCATTTGCCAGGAGCCGGAGATAATCGTCCTGGACGAGCCCACCTCCTTCCTGGATATACGGCACAAGCTGGAGCTTCTCAGCATCCTGCGCTCCATGTCAAAGGAAAAGGGCATAACTGTCATCATGTCACTCCATGAAATAGACCTGGCCCAGAAGATCTCCGACAAGGTCATGTGCGTCCGGGGAGACGTGATCGAGCACTTCGGCCCGCCGGACGAGATATTCAGAGAGGAGATAATCAACAGCCTCTACGGCATTGAGAGGGGGGCCTACAACATCACCTTCGGCAGCGTGGAGCTGCCGAGGCCGGAGGGGGTGCCGGAGACCTTCGTCATATCCGCCTGCGGCAGCGGCGTGGATTTATACAGGAGGCTTCAGAAGGAGGACACGCCCTTCTGCGCCGGGATCCTCTACAAAAACGACGTGGACTACCAGGTGGCGAAATTCCTGGCCGCCGAGGTCATAGCCGAGGAGCCCTTCATGCCGATCTCCGATGAGACATACGAAAAAGCCCTCACGAAAATGAGGGCCTGCAAAAAAGTGCTGTTCACCGGCGCTCCCATCGGGGAGCAGAACAAAAGGCTCGCCGACCTGATCGCCGAGGCGGAAAAAATGGGTATTCTGACGAGTATATAAAACAAATTCACCCGAGAAACCTGAAAGTGTTTCTCGGGTGATGCTTTACAGATAATATCCGTGGCTGCCGTCGTCCGGCAGGTAGCCCAGGGGATCTGCCGGCTCTCCTCCGCCGGGGCGCACCTCAAAATGCAGGTGGGTGCCCGAGGCGACGCCGGT